>JAYTYL010000039.1:0-4027 GCA_043742405.1 bacterium | reverse complement strand
ACTTGCTCTCCAGTTTCCAACAATTTCAAGATCGTTCCTTCAAGCTCAGTAAAATTATTTACAACAAAAATGTTTTTCAAACCGCTATTTTTTAGTGGTTTTACAATAGCTGGTATCCCCACGGTAACAAAAACTTTTAGTATTTCCTCTCTATTTGTAGACTTGATGACTTGAGAATAAGGCGTCTTGTAAGCATGAGTTTTGGCAAATTTTAGGAAATTTTTCTTGTCACTTGCAAGTTTGGTGGATAAATATTTGTGTCCCGAATTTTTAATTCCATTCTTTTCACAAAGCTCTTCTATGATTCCACTCTCACCGTCTACCCCCACTAAACAATTCCAAATCAAAATTGAAGGCCCAAAATCTTGGAACATTTTTTCTAAATTAATAGGAGAATTATCCAAAGTCCAAATACCATTTGGGTGCAAATACAAGTCGCGACTTTTTACACCAAGCTCGAAAAGTATATTTAAAATTTTTTTTCCATAGTGCACCGACTTATCAATCTCGTGGGTTGTGCCACCACGTACAACACAAACTGTTTTTTCCATTTTTTTAGTTTAGCATAATTTTTTCCAAATCCATGTTACACTGTTACAAATAACTTTCAACAAAATTATGACAATAATATGGTATGCTGTAGCATTTTTAATTTTTCTTTATTTAATTTACGATTCATACAAAGAAGGAGGTGCGCAGGAAGCAATAAAATTTTCCATAATCTTTGCTGGGTGTTTCTTTTTTATTCGCTATTTTCTGGTACAACCATTTTTGGTAGAAGGTCCATCTATGGAGCCCAACTTCCATACTGGAAATTATTTATTGGTAGATAAATTTTCATATCAATTTCTAACAAAGCCGGCTCGTGGAGAAGTTATAGTCTTTGATATTCCCGACAAAGACAACCAATTTCATACCTGTCTATTGCAATTTGGCGGTAGTTGTTATTTTGAAACGAATCGATATCTGATTAAAAGAATAATAGGACTTCCAAAGGAAAAAGTTGTCGTGAAAGATGGGGTTGTGTCTATTTTTAATATAGAAAACCCTAATGGAATAATTTTAGATGACAAAGAAATACAATTCAAATCGACAATGAGTGACGAGAGAACTCTGGCTGCGGACGAATACTACGTAATGGGCGACAACCGTGCCAACTCCTCCGACTCTAGATATTGGGGAGCACTTCCATACTCAAAAATAGTCGGTCGTCCTGTACTTCGTCTGACTCCACTCTCTGATATTGGCATCTGGCCGGGACATTTATAATTTATTTTGTTATAATACAAAATATGATAAAAATAAACTCTAAAAATAAAGAATTACTTATGCAAACCGTAAAAGGTTTTCGCGACATCTTGGGTAAAGAATATTTTAGAGAAAAAGGGGTTATAGAAAAAGCTGAGGACATTGCTAATTATTATGGCTTCTCACCACTAGAAATTCCAATGGTAGAATACACACACATTTTTGAAAGAGGAATAGGTGCCGAAACTGATGTTGTCTCAAAAGAACTTTTTTCAATGAAAACAAAAGGTGGTGACCAAGTTTCCCTTCGTCCAGAATTTACAGCTGGAGTTATGCGAGCTTATATCGAAAACGGTTGGTCGGCTGTGCCACAACCGGTAATGGTTTACAACTACGGCTCACTTTTCCGCCATGACAAACCCCAAAAAGGTCGCTACAGGGAGTTTAAACAATTTAACCTAGAGATGCTAGGTACAGACAAGGCCATTGCCGACGCCATGATTATAAAAACTTCAGTGGCTATTTTAGAAGAAGTAGGCATCGAGAATGTTGTCGTGCAGGTAAACTCTATTGGCGACTCCGATTCACGTAAAAGATTTGTAAAAGAAATTGCAACCTACTACAAAAAAAATTCTAAAAAGCTTTGCGACACTTGTAAAATTCGCCTCGCGACTTCCCCTTTACGACTTTTAGACTGCAAAGAAGAAAACTGTGTCACTCTGAAAGCCGACGCACCGAAAGCTATGAATTCTTTGAACCCTGAAAGCAAAAGGCACTTTAAAGAAGTCTTAGAATACTTAGAGAGTACCGGGGTGAATTACGAACTTAATCATCACTTGGTTCGTGGGCTAGATTACTATTCGCACACAGTTTTTGAATTTGAGCATTGCTTTGAAGAAATTACTGCGGGTGGTGAAAAAATAGAAAGAACCCTTTCCATTGGCGGTGGTGGTCGTTATGACTATTTAGGAAAACTCATGGGTTCAAAAAAAGATATCCCTGCTGTTGGAGTTGCACTTGGGATTGATAGAATACTTCTTATGCCGGGTACCGAACACGTAGAGAGTAAGCTCAACAAAAAACCAAAAATATTTTTTGTACAAATTGGTCTGGAAGCAAAATTGAAATCTTTAGCAATTGTAGAAATGCTCCGAAAAGCACATGTTGGCATGGCTCAATCTTTGTCAAAAGACTCGCTCGGAGTACAACTTGGCATGGCAGAGAGACTAGATGTTCCCTACGTTCTTATATTTGGTCAAAAAGAGGCACAGGAAGGTGTAGTAATAGTTCGCAACATGGCGACACACTCTCAAGAAACTGTTGCTATGGATCATATTGTAGAATATATAAAAAAGTTGAAATAAAAATATGAATTTTTTGCAAAAGTTTTTTATACCAAAACGCAGATCTTTGCCTGGATCAGGTTATACACCTATTATGAATGAAAAATCAACAAGAATAGTAACTACTGCAGAAAAAAGATTGGCTGCTGAAAAAAATGATCATGGCGGGCCGACTTTTGATTTGGAACTTGGTGGCAAGCTCCATTTACATGAAAAAAAAAGCAGAGAATGTATTGCTGCAGAGGGAATTGTAGCAAGGATTTTGAAGGGTTTTTGTCAGGTTTCTGAACAGATAATAGACGGTGAAGGCGGCTACAGCTACGAGCACAATAGTGCGGAAATGAAAATCAAGTTTGCAGACTTTAAAAAAAAATTTCCCGAACAAGCTGATAATGCTGTTGCCGATGGGCTATTAATTTTTTATTTATTTAACGATAATGATCATATACTAAGAATGTCTCACAATGTTAAATTTTACAAAAACGGCATCTATTCTTTTTTTGATTTTGGATTAGTTCATTGCTACTTTTGGAAAGATTCAAGTGAACAAGAAATAGGCAAATACTTAACTGCGCTATATTCTACCCAACAAGAAATCTTAAAAAACAAACTTACTGCAATAAAAAGTTTTTATTCAAGTGAAAATGGTAGAGGAACACTTTACTCAATTTTAAATAAAGCTGGCCCAGACCTAGGTAAAGTATTGCTTGACAGAGGAAGGAGGACAGTGGACCAAGGGCGGATACATAAAACTTTACTGGAAAGAATTGATTCACTTCTCGCACTCTTGTAAATTTTGCATTTGGGTATTTCTGTGTTATAATTTGTGAAATCCAAGAATAAATAAATATGGCAATAAATGTAAAACTAATGAAATCTGACAAAACAGATTCGGCAACACTTTTAAAAAAGTTCACCAAAAAAATGCAAGAAGCAGGAGTGATTCCTAAAATAAAATCTAAAAGATTTTCTTTGCGCTCCCCCGCAATACTAAAAAGACGAAAAGACAAAATGGTTAGATTGGAGTCTGCACAAAAGTACGAAACAATGCGAAAGATGGGCAAGCTGACGATGAAACCAAGGTTCCAGCGAGCCGAGTCTACCCTTTCTTCAACCCAAGCCAAGGCTGAAGCAAAAAGCAAGCCAGAAAGTGTTAAGAATGAAAATACTTCTGCCTAAACCAGGCCAAATAGAAATTTATAACGAAACTAAAATTCCACTCACAGTGGAATTTTTAGAAATTTTAGAAACAGTAAAGCTAAAAATTTTAGGTGAAAAATATTTCTTAAGTTTAAATGTTTTAAAAGGAAGTAATGCTAAAAAACTTAATCAAAAAATAAGGAGTAAAGACTACATTCCAAATACCCTTTCTTTTGAATATACAAAATACTCTGGTGAAATTATTCTTACACCCGACGT
Organism: bacterium; assembly: GCA_043742405.1. Lineage (GTDB taxonomy): Bacteria > Patescibacteriota > Minisyncoccia > Phycocordibacterales > UBA5272 > JBBQKQ01. Next base: position 17 of record JAYTYL010000039.1, on the reverse strand, counting down.
TATTAAAAAAGAAATGG
>JAYTYL010000038.1:0-3196 GCA_043742405.1 bacterium | reverse complement strand
ATAGTATTGGTGTTACTCGCCACCCGTCGTCTTTTAATTTACTCCAAAAGTTGAAATTGAACCAACCTAAAAAAAGAATTGTGGCATATTTTAAAATTTCACTTGGCTGAAAAGAAAACGAAAATATACTTATCCAGCGCCTAGCTCCTCCATGCATAAAGCCAACAGTAGGAAAAAGTACGGCTGTACAAAGTACTAGAGCTATGACTAGAATAAATGGAGATATGTTTTTAATAAAATTCCGAGGTATGTAAGCGCCTACAAAATAAGCTATGCTGCCAAAGCAAATCCCAAACAGAAATTGGTTTTGGATTATGCCGTAGAACTTTTCTTCGTAGCGAGCCATTACCCCCAAAGATGCCGAGAAAAAAATTACAAACCCGAGAAGTAAAACAAAAAAACTTAAGGTAGTTATAATCGGATCAAATTTGTGCGTTTTTAAGTAGGAAAGCATCTTGTTTATCTTTAAATTATTTCAAGCTATCGTAAATATTTTGAAAAGTCTCCACATCTTTAACTACAATTATAGTTTTTGGTGCTCCAAACCCGTAGACCATCACTACACCATCATCATCATAGGCAACTCGAAAAATATGGTTGTTTTCTGACAAATCTTTAAAATAAAGATCCCCATTAATTTCTTTTAACCCTAGAATACTTCTAAAATCATTGTACATTTCCGACTCATAGCGAAGCATTTCACGAGTCGCGTCTGGTGCAGAGCTAACAGAAAAAGCAAGAAACTCTTCTTTACCATTCTTGGTGCCAACAACACCAATTGCATATATCTGTGCTGCTATAGCCCTCAGATTTAGTGGTGCCCTAACCGCAAAAGTAAAGAAAAAATCATCCCCTCTTTGTGGTTCGGAAACTAGTTTTCTAATTCCATCTACTACAGTGTCTCGTAAGTATGAAGGCATAATGATAGAAATTTCCCCCAAATCAACTTTTTCATAAAGCAGAGTTTGAATAATCACGTTTCTAACAGTTTCCTTATTTGCACCTTCTTGTAAAGAAACAACTCTGCTTCGTGTTGCACGCACAAGAGAATTTTCAATAACTAACTGCTGTTCTTTAGCTGGAACTTCGGAGTACAAAAATTTGTCCGCGAAATTGTAAACAAAGTAGCCTGTAATTAAAATCAGAATCGAAAGAGTAATGTAGAAAACTGTTAGTAAATTATTGTCACTTTTTTTTTGTTGTGGAACATTATTAAACTTTTTCTGAATTATAGGAAGTGGAGCCGGAGTCTCAATTTTTTTACTAAAATCTGGAATAGAGGTTGAGTTTAGATTTTTACTATTGTTAGTATTCATATTTTTGAGTATACTATAATTTATAAAAATATAAATATGACAAATGAAGAAATATTTATTCGCTTAGTTTCCGCCCTCATTTTGGGAATGTTGGTTGGTTTTGAAAGGATACTAAACAAGCACGAAGCTGGCGTGCGAACACATGGAATAGTTTCTATGGGCGCAGCACTTTTTGTGATAACAGGGATAGTTGCTTCCATCCAGCTAAACACTTCACAAATCGAGACCATCAGAATCATTGGACAAATTGTGGCAGGTATCGGATTTTTGGGTGCTGGGCTTATTTTTATAAACAAAGATGGCAACAAAAAGAAAGGACTAACCAGTGCTGCTACACTGTGGACCACTTCTGGTGTGGGTGCAGCTTGTGGCTTTGGACTAATCTATCTTGCGAGTCTCGCAACTTTTTTAACTCTGTTTACCCTTGTGTTTATGTCGAGTGTAGAGTGGGGTTTTGTAAAAATGTTTAAAAAATAGAAACAGTCCTTACTTTCTAGACTAATTACTAACACCATGTTTGTGCGGCGCTAGGGAATCGAACCCTAACCCACTGCTTGGAAGGCAGTTATTCTACCATTAAACTAGCACCGCATTAGAGAGTATTCTAACACAAATAACTTTTAAATCAAATTTTTGTGGATAAGTATTTGCTTATTCTTGTATCAAGTTTATACTGTATTTATAATGGGAAAATTAAAAAAAGCTTTAAAACAAGTACAGATAGATGAGGTTCAGGTAGAGCTTGACCTAAAAGAATTTTTGGCGAGCAATGTTGAGATTGAAGATATTTCGCCTCTGAAAGAGACAAAGCCACTAAAAACGCGAAAGACAAGAATTAGGAAATCTAAAAAAACTAGTAAAAATATAGGAGTTTTTACTAGTTTCTTTAGCAAAATGTCCAATCTCTTTGAATTTCACAAAAGAATACTTGCAACAGGAGCACTCGTGGTCTTTGCTATTACTATAGTTTCTATAACTTCCTACGCTGCCTACTCAGGAATAAATATGTCAAATAAAGACATTTTGGGTAAAGTTGGCACTCACGTCATACTACCAGCTGGTACGCCAAAAGTGTACATTGTTCAAAGTGATCAAAGTGAATTTTTAAAAAATCCTATATTTTCAGATGTAAGACTGGGAGATAATATTTTAAACTATGAAGAAGTGGGAAAAGTAATCATTTACAGAAGTAAAGAAGACCGGGTGGTAAATATTGTAAATACTAAATAGTTGTGTTATAATGCTGCCCAATTATAAGGTCAAATTTATAGTTATTAACAGTTAAAGAAATAATTAGTATTCGAGATGTTCTCGGAGAAATAAAAATATTATGCGAAGAAAAGTAAAAAATCGAAATTTGGTGGATGAAGATAAAAAATATGGCTCTAAAGAAATTAGTAAATTTATAAACTATGTAATGTGGGATGGAAAAAAGTCCACTTCAGAGGCTATTGTTTATCAGGCCTTAGAAGCTGCAGCTACTAAGTCCAATGTCCCAGCTCTAGACCTTTTCAATAAGGTTCTTGAGAACGTTTCACCTGTGATGGAAATACGAGCAAGAAGAATTGGCGGAGCAAACTACCAAGTTCCAAGAGAGGTACGTCCTGAGAGGCGTGTACAACTAGCTTTGCGTTGGATAATTGAAGCATCTCGAGCTAAAAAGGGGAAGGCTATGGCGGCAAAGCTTGAAGAGGAACTCGTGCTTGCTTTTAAAGGTGAAGGCTCGGCTGTTAAAAAGAAAGAAGAAACCCATAGAATGGCTGATGCCAACAAGGCATTCGCGCACTTTGCTTGGTAATTGAAGGCTGTAAGTTATCCACATAAATCTTTTAAAAGAATAAAATTGGTGTATACTTTTTTATATGCATATAAAACATAAT
>JAYTYL010000037.1:0-2955 GCA_043742405.1 bacterium | reverse complement strand
TAAAAGTGAAAATATTAAAAATTCCAAAAAAAGATTAAAAACTAAAAATAAAAAATTACTAAAAAATAAATAAAATATGTCAGTAAAAATAACTTACTTCGTTCATGGTACGACAACAGATAATGAGCAAAAAAGAAGTTCTGGTTGGAATGATGTAGAGCTTTCGGACTTAGGAATTAGACAAGGTAAAGAATTAAAAGACCTAACTAAAGATAAAAAGTTTGATGTTATTATTTCTTCAGATTTAAAGCGTGCTGTAGATTCTGCAAACTTAACTTGGGGAGATTCGGGCATAGCTATTATCCAGGATTCCAGACTAAGAGAATGTAACTATGGTGATCTGAATGGAGAATTGTCTGAAATAGTAGAACCCCTTCAAGAAAAAAATATTACAGAGAAATTCCCAAATGGAGAAAGTTATGAAGATGTAAAAGTTCGGATAGAAGAATTAATTGATTTTTTAAAAATAAATTATGATGGTAAACATGTAGTATTGGTTGCTCATAAAGCCCCACAACTTGTACTCGACCATGTTTTAAAAAAATGGTCCTGGGAAGAATGTTTCTCCAATGATTGGCGTAAAACAAAATCTTGGAAACCGGGGTGGGATTACGAAGTATAAGATAAATTAAATAAATGAAAAAATAAATAAAAATATATGAAAAGAACATTTATAAAAGATTTGGGTGTAAGAAAGGCAGAATTGGGTGCGGGGTGTGAAGTGCTGATAAAAGGCTGGGTGAACATACGCCGTGATCAGGGGAAAATGATATTTCTAGATTTTAGAGACATGACAGGTGTGGTGCAAGGAGTGATACTGCCAATGCAAATAGAAGCTCTGGAAGTGGGGAAACTTTTACGCCAAGAATTTGTGGTGGAAGTGGAAGGGAGAATAAATGAGCGGCCTGAGAAAAATAAAAAAGAGGGAATTTTAAATGGAGACATCGAGCTTGAGATATTAAAAATAAAAATACTTGCAGAAGCGGCACCTCTTCCTTTTGACATGTCACTCGACGGTTTTAATTTGGAACTTACAACCGAACTAAATAACCGTGCTCTGACTTTGCGCCACCCAAAAATACAAGCTGTGTTTAAAATCAAAGAAACTATTATCGACAGCTTTCGAGAATTTATGAAAACTGAAATGTTTTTTGAGTTCCAAGCTCCAAGTATTGTGCCAGCAACAGCCGAAGGTGGGGCAGAAGTTTTCAAGGTCAACTACTTCAACAAGTCTGCATTTTTGACCCAGTCTCCCCAGCTTTACAAACAAATTGTGATGACAGCATTTGAACGGTGTTTTTCTGTCAACAAGGTTTTTCGTGCTGAGCCGAGTGCAACTACTCGTCACATTACCGAAATAGTTTCACTCGATGCCGAGATGGCATTTATTGACACATGGGAAGATGTAAAAGAAATGGCAGACAAAACTATAAAATATATTTTGAAAAACATTTTAGAAAAAAATGTTGAACATTTGAAAGTTTTAAATGCTGAACTGCCAACCACAATAGAAAATACTCCAACTATGAGTATGAAAAAAGTGCACGAGAAAATTTTGGAAGTTTATGGGCGCGACAACAGGGGAGATAAAGATTTGTCTACCCAAGACGAGGTTGAAATATGTGAAATTGTTAAAAAAGAAACAGGAAGCGACTTTGTCTTTGTCTATGGATACCCGACTCGTAAAAAACCATTTTACGTTTTCCCAAGCGAAGCTGACCCAGAGTTCAACGAAGGTGTAGACATGCTTTGCCGAGGTCGCGAGCTTATGAGTGGAGGGCGTAGAATAAATGATTATCAACAACTGGAAAAACATGTAGAGCTGTGGGGACTAGACCCAAAAAGTATTTCCATGTTCTTGCAAGCTTTCAAGTATGGCGTACCACCAGAAGGAGGGTTTGCCTTTGGAGCGGAAAGACTAGCGATGCAGTTTTTGAATTTACCTAACGTTCGCCAGGCGACAATGTTTCCAAGAGATATGAATAGAATAGACGACAGACTGGAGGGTAGTGAGGGTGGGTATTAATTTGCATTGACAATGTTAGTGCAATTTGCTATGCTTTGAAATATGAATTCAACTCTAACAATTAGAACCGATAAAAAAATTAAACAAAAAGCTTCTAAAATTTTAGCAGAACGTGGTTTGAATCTATCTATTGTTTTAAATATGCATTTACGGAGAATTGTGGGGGAAGCAGAAAATCCGTTTAAAACAGAAGATATGACTCTAGAGGATTTTATCGCCTATAAAAAAGCTATGGAAGACTTTAAGAGTGGCCATTATATAACAATGGAGGATTATGAAATAAAAAGATTTTCCAAAATATAATTGTCTTATATGAATTATACAATAATTTATAACTCTGATTCAGAAAAATTTCTAGACAAACTGGACGATAAAACTTATAAGAAAATTTCTTTAAAGTTAAATAAATTAAAAGAAAATCCACATAAAAATAATTTGGATATTAAAAAACTACAAGGCAAAGAGAACACTTTTAGACTTCGGGTCGGTGACTATCGTATTTTGTATACACTTGAAAATAATATTTTAATTATTTTTGTAATTAAAATTGGGCACAGAAAAGATGCTTATTAATGTTGATGTACTGTACAGAAGTGGGTGCCTCGGCCAAGGAAGACTACTTTTTGAACTATACCAGTGCAACGCTGAAACCTGCAGGGTCTGTTCTCTTGTTTGTAAGCTTTGTGAAAATGGGCGTAGTTGCCGCGCTTGCCGTCGGCGAGGAGATAGTTGGCAACGCTAGAGCCACCAGAGTTTATGGCTTTGTCTAAAATAAGCTTAATGTTTTTGTATAAACTTTTAATTTCCGTATCTACTAAAGTGTTGCACCTGCGCATGGGTAACACGCCCGATGCGAAACAAACTTCGTCGGCATAAATATTGCCCAGACCATTTACTATTTTCTGGTCCAAGAAAACTTTTTTGATAGG
>JAYTYL010000036.1:0-4980 GCA_043742405.1 bacterium | reverse complement strand
CGTATTGAGCGAAAGGCAACAGTACCATCTGTAAGTGCAAAAAGAGTGTGGTCTTTACCCATGCCTACATTGTCACCACCGACAAAGTCGGTTCCACGTTGACGAATTATGATGTTGCCTGCAATGACACCTTGCCCATGGTTTTTCTTTACACCTAGGTATTTTGGTTTACTGTCTCGTAGGTTTTTGGCTGTTCCAGCCGCTTTTTTGGTTGACATATATTTGCTATACTTATATTAGATATGAAAAATATTATAGCACAAATAAAGACATTTTACAATAAGGTCGGACGGATTGTAGATATGGACAAAATTTTTGTAGGACTTCTAGTTATCTTTGTATCTATGGCTAGTTTTTCACTTGGGAGGCTTTCTAAGATTTTTGACGAAAGACCAGAGTTCAACTTTAGAGATGTTTTAGTTCAGGAAGAGAAAATTCCCCTTAGTTCATCTCTTGAAAAGAGAGGGATAGTTCAAACAAACGTTTCCAATATTGTAGCGACTAAGTCTGGGCAGAAATATTATTTTATTTGGTGTAAAGGTGTGGAAAATTTAAAAGAAAAAAATAAAGTTTATTTTGCTACCGAAGACGATGCCAAGCGTGCAGGTAAGACGCTAGCGAATAATTGTAAATAATTTTTCTGATGTATACTATTTCTATCTTTAAATTAAGAAAGATAAAATTAATGAAAATAAAAATATTATGAAAAAAGATTATAAAAATATGACGATTGGTGCTATTGCATCTGCGATCGCAGGTGCCTACTACCTCTATGGTTCAAAAGATGGAGTGGCCAAGAGAAAAGAAATAGCTACTTGGGCTATAAAAATGAAGGGGGAAGTACTAGAGGGTATAGAAAAATTAAAGGTAATTTCTGAGCCAGCATATAAGGAAGTCGTAAAAAAGATAGCAGAGAAATATAAAAAAGTAGAAGGTAGTGAGCTTAAAAAAGTGGTAGATGATTTGCACTCTACTTGGAACAAAATGAAGAGCGAAGTGCAAACTGAAATCACTAAAAAGGCAGTGCAAATAAAAAAAGAAAAAACTAAGCCTGCTACAAAAAAAGCTCCCCAAAAAACTAATAAAGCAAAAGTTGTAAAGAAAATAGCTTAAGCGGAATCTATTTTAGTCCGCAGAGTTTGTAGAGCTTCAGAACCTCTTCTTTGGGAATAATTTTGAATTTTCCTGGCTCTAAGCCTTTAATACCCAAATTCATGATAGCAACACGTTTTAGCTTGGAAACGGTGTAGTGTAGTTCGTTTAACATGAGGCGTATTTGGTGTTTTTTACCCTCGGTCAAAGTTATCTTCATGTTTAAATTATTAACAATTTCTACAACTGCTGGGCGGGCCAGAAAACGGTCGCGCACTTCGAAACCTTTTTTGAAAAGACGTATAACGTTGCTGGATATTTTTTCCTGAACCTCTACCTCGTAAGTTTTTTCGTGGTCGAATCTAGGATCCAAAATTCTCTCTACTAGTTTTTTGTCATTGGTTACAAACATTAGACCTTCTGAATGTTTGTCCAGTCTGCCAACAATAGTTAGGTTGTCTTTTTCCCAGTCAGGAAAGAATTGTCTTACCTCCATTTCTTCGTACTGGGGGGAGTGACTGACTACGTCTTTTGGTTTGTAGAAAGTATAGTACAAGTAGTTTTGAGAATTTTCTTTTAGTTCTATTTTGTCTTTGCTACTCACTTTCATTCCCACAGTAGCAAGTTTGCCATTTACAAAAACTTTTTTATTTTCTATCAGCTGGTCGGCTTCGCGCCTGCCAGTAAGTCCCAAATCTTTCATCATTTTATTGAGTCTTACTTTGGCGTGGTCTTCTTCGCGCCTGATTTTGTCTTCCTCCTTTTCGCCAATCTTAAGCTTGAGAGGCTTTTTGCTTGGCTTTTTGTTGAATGAGTCGGTTTTTCTTGTGATGTTCGTAGGCATAGTTTTGTTTTATATTACTAACAAATAGTAACACGAAACACAAGAAAATGGAAACGGAAAGGAAAAGGATTTTGAGTCCAAAATATTTCATTATTAAAAGTCCAAATATTGGTGTCACTACTAAGTAGGGAAGATTTTGGCAAGCAACTTGAATAGAGACAATGCCGACATCTCTCTCCTCTATATGTTTAAATAAATACGAACTGATAGAAGTGTCTGTAATACTCGCAAAAGTACGCGACAAAAAAATAATTATAGCCCAAGTAAGTAGATCTTTCGAATTTGTAAAAGCAATAATAGTTAACATTATAATTAAACCCAAGAAACCTAAAATTAAAATTTGTTTTTCATTTTTTAATTCATCTTCGGTATGACCTAGGAGCGGAGGAATAAAAATGAAATTCAAAAGTGCGAGTGGCAGAATTATACCAAGATATTTTGTGATGTCGATGCCGACCTCACCCATTTTAAATGGAGCGTAGATAAGTAAAGCACAGTAAAAAGTTGAAAGGCCTATTTGAGCAATTAAAATATTTCTGATGTCGTGATTTTTAAAAACCTTTTCTAAAGATTCGCCAAAATCTTTGTTTGAGATGGAAAGTTTACCTAAACCTCTTAGAGTAAAATAAAAAAATAGGCTTGCTATAAAGATAATCAAAGCTGAAAAGCTAAAAATAGTCTCTATGCCAAAGTCACGAATTATTATTGAGGAGAGAAAAGGAGCAAGCACAAAAGCTCCACTTTGAGATGCGATGAATACTCCACGAATGCCACCAGTACTAGAATTTTTTGAAAAGTGCTCTAGCATAATAGACGGCAATAAAATTAAAAATTCAGAGAGGATTGCGTAAAGAACAGTGAAGGGTATTATTAGAAGACTGGATGTGTAGTAGGGAAGAAAAAGTAAATTTATGAATGCAGAAATAAGCACGAGTCTAGTCACAGCAGATATTTTAAAAGTTTTTAAAATAGAAGGAGCTAAAAGAACTAAAAGAATGGTAAAAAAAGACCCAAAAGAGTAGACGATCCAAATATTTTCTTGACCAAGATATTTTGTAAGGTAGGTAGACTGTGAATAGAGAACAAGGGCATAGTGTAGTGAGATAATAAAAGCGAAAATATTTATAAAAAAAATCTTGACGTGTACTTGCATCAAGATTTAGTTTATCATAATAATGTCTATTAAATTATTATTACAACACTCATCACAATCGGACTCTTGCCAGTTTTCTTTAAAAAGAATTTAGAGATAGTGTCGTTGAGGTCATTTCTAGTGTCCTCTATTTCTTGTTGTAAAGCTCTTGGGTTGTCTTCAATTTTCTTTCGTATAAGTAGGCGAACTTGCTTCAAAAGTTCTTGTGACTCTTTCAAATAAACGAAGCCCCTACTTACGATGTCGGGAGACTTTTTAAGTAGTCCATTTTTAGAGTCGACAACAACAGCAGTTACAAAAACCCCGTCTTGTGAAAGTGCTTGGCGGTCACGAAGGACCACCTCTTGCATATTTCCAACTGAGAAACCGTCTACAAATATCATACCACTTGGAGCTTTGCTTTGTATTTTCACAATACTCTCCCCGTCGGGCTGTATTTCTACAATACTTCCATTGTCGGTGATAATTATATTGTCTTTCTTCACACCCACACCCTCAGCGATAGTGCCATTTACGCGCAACATGTAGTGGTAACCATGGATAGGCATATAAAACTTAGGATTTATTTTGGAAATAATCCAAGCTAGTTCGTCTCTATTTGCATGACCAGAACTGTGAACATCGGAAGTTTTATAGTGAATGATCCTAGAACCTTGGCGAGAAAGATTGTCTTTTAGTTTCTGTACGCCACGCTCGTTGCCTGGGATAATAGAACTACTCATGAGAATAGTGTCGTTTGGATTTATAGCAATGTATTTGTGAGTCTTGGTAGAAATACGCATAAGAGCACCAAACTCTTCACCTTGTGAACCTGTTACCATAGCAATGATTTTATTGTCTGGGTATTTGTACATATCGGCGATGTCAATGAGAGTGTTTTCTGAGACTGTTAGTAAATTTGCAGCTCTGATAACCTCTATGTTTGTCTTCATACTTCGGCCTTCTATTACAACTTTTTTACCATATTTTTCAGCGATCTCCAATAGCCTTAAAAGTCTTTCTACTTGGGAAGAAAACATGGAAGCAATAAGTCTTCCTGGAACTTCACGGATAATCCTCTCAATATTTTCCATTACCACTTTGTCAGAAATAGAGAAGCCTGCATTTTCACTATTTGTTGAGTCGGCCAAAAGTAGTAAAACTTTTTCATTTTTAAATCTAGAATAAATTTCTTCCTCTAACTGAGAAGGAATGTTATCTACGTGGTCTAGACGCAGGTCTCCGGTGTGGACTATTTTCCCGTGTGGAGTGTCTATTAAAATTCCCATCGAATCTGGAATAGAGTGAGTAACTGCAAAAAAAGAAATGTCCAATTTACCAAGTTTCAGAGTCGTTGACTCCTCAACGTTTATTATATTAAGAGGTTTTAAATGTGGAAATTCTTCTTGGCGTTTTTTAATCATTAAACTTGTGAATTTTCTTGCATACATAGGTGGGTTGCCAAGTCTATCTACAAGGTAGGGAATAGCGCCGATGTGGTCCAAATGTCCGTGAGTGATAAGTATTCCACGGATTTTGTGCTTACGTTCCTCTAGATATTGAGTGTTAGGGAGAATATAGTCTACGCCTGGAGTAGCTTCGTCTTTGAAAGCAAAGCCCATGTCGACTACTATTATATCTTCACCTATTTCGAACATTGTCATGTTTCTACCGACTTCCTCTACACCACCAAGAGGAATCACTCGAACAATGCCAGGTTCTATCTCTGTTGGTAGAGAGTTTTTTTCCGCCACGTGTCCGTATGGTGGGCGAGAAAAATTGTTGTTTCTTGCACCTGGAGAAAAGGGTTTGCGGACCATTCCCGGTCTGTCACCGTGGCTGTCTCTGTTTCTGTTAAAATTTGTTGAACTACTATTTGTCGAATTGCTGTTTGTATTGTTTTGCATAATTT
>JAYTYL010000035.1:0-3073 GCA_043742405.1 bacterium | reverse complement strand
ATTTGATGCTATGTTCTTGTAAAAGATAGCAATAAAACAAATCACAATAATGACTATAGATATAAGTATATATTTTATTTTCATGAGAAATTTATAAATTAAATTACTTATTAAGTTTAACATAACATATAAAAAAGATCTATGCAGAGTAACACAAAAGAGACGATTGAACTTTAAATAAAGTTATGCTAAACTTCCTAAATAATGAAAAAAATAACAATATTTGTGTTTATTTCCCTAATTGCTATACTTATAATCATCTTTCTTTTTAAGAAAAACTTAAATAACAATATGCAAACAAATAAACAGGAGGAAGCCCATCCTAATATTACCAACACCGATACTCTTTGGGACAAACTAAATAACACTTTTTGGGATACCGATGGTTCGCGTACAGAAAGAGGTTTTGCGGGTGAAAGCTATGCGTTTCTTGTAGATGTCGAAGCCAAAAGAAGATGTTTGCGGGTTATTAATGGAAGTGGTGTGGAGTTTGTCCAAAGTGAGTATGTGAATTTTGAAATCACTGGCCCAGACACTATTAAAATAGAAAATGAAGTCTTCACTTTGAAAAATAATGAACTTACTTCTGCAAAATATATTTATGTAAAAGACCTAGATGGTCAGCGTTCAGTCGTTGGACCAGACTCTGTTAAAATAGCTACTAAGATTTACCTTTTGAAAGACAATAAGATTGAATCTAGTGGCTATATTATCCCAAAAAGGCCTTAGTGCTAATTAAATTTTATTTGAAATATCATGAATGATTTTAAAAAAACTCTGACTCGAACAATGTCACCAAACTGACTAACACTATTATGTTAAACAAAAATTTAGAAATGGAAGTGGCTGCTGGCACACTTCAAAAGATAGTTTTTGCTGGTGGTTGTTTTTGGTGCTCTTCTGCCACTTTTCATCCAGAATATGGAGTTAAATCAGCAGTTTCTGGCTATTTTGGTGGACAATTTAAAAACCCAAATTACGAACAAGTGAGCGGACACGGAACCGACCACCGTGAAGCAACTCTTGTGTATTTTGATACCACTTCTACCAGTTTGCGAAAAATGTTAGTAAACTATTGGCATGGCATAGATCCAACACAAGTAGACGGTCAGTTTCATGACATTGGTTTCCAATATACGACGGCGATTTATTATTTTAGTGATGAACAAAAATTATTAGCTGCAGAAAGTAAAGAAATCTTGGGGAATTCAAAAAAGTTTGGTGATGAAAAAATAGCTGTCGAAATACTTGACGGCAGAGGTCTTACTTTCTACCCAGCGGAAGAGTACCACCAAGACTATGAAATCAAAAATCCAGTTCGCTACGAACAATATAAAAATGGAAGTGGTCGCAGCGAATTTCTAAACAATTACTGGGCAAACGACCATACTTTCGACGAGTTTTTAGCAAATTAAATAAATTTAAAATATGAAGAAAAATATTTTAAGTTTATTAATTTTAATCGGTGTTTATATAATATATATAAACTATAAAAACATAAAAACAAATATGCAAAACAATAAAATAAGTTCAAAAATACAAGATGTGGTTAAAAATACCAATTATTCTTGGAAAGATTTTACAGAAGAAATTAAGCAAGTGGAAATTAAAAAATTAACCCCCCTTCAAGAAGAAGTAACTCAAAATGAAGGTACCGAGTCTCCCTTTGCGAACGAATATAACAAGAATTATGACCCTGGTATTTACGTCGATATTGTTTCTGGGGAACCCCTGTTTTTGTCGACCGACAAGTTTGACTCGGGTACAGGTTGGCCTTCATTTGTAAAGCCAGTAGACAATGCAGTTGCAATTAAAACTGACAAGCAATTAGTTATTTTTCCAAGAACAGAAGTGCATAGCAAAATTGCAGGTTCACATTTAGGACATGTTTTCGATGATGGACCGCAAGATAGAGGTGGCAAAAGATACTGTATGAATTCCGCCTCATTAAAATTTATTCCCTTAAAAGATATGGATGCACAAGGTTATGGTGAATATGTGTCCCAGGTAAAATAAACTATGTTAAACTGTTTCCTAAATGAATAATAGTTTAAAAGATTTAAAGTCGAAATTTTTAGAGTACATAGAAATTGAAAAAGGTAGAGCACTTTTGACCGTAGAAAATTACGATAGGTATCTTAATCGATTTTTAGAATTTGCAAATGAAAATTTTAAAGTGACAACGGCCGACAAAGTTGATGAAAGAATTTTACGAGAATACAGACTTTTTTTAAATAGGAAGCTTGCTCAGCCTAAGCTTGTGCGAGGACAAAAAGGTGCGGGAGAAACTTTAAAAAAGAAAACTCAAAACTACTATATGATAGCATTGCGAGCCTTTTTAAAATTTCTTGCCAAAAATAAAGTAGCGAGCGTTTCTCCCGACCAGATAGAGCTTGCCAAAGTTGGTGAAAGAGAACTAGATCTAATGACAAAGAAAGAGCTTGGGGAATTACTTGCCGCACCAGAAAAAAAGTTTAGGAATCTAGAAAAAAATTCTACGCCTAGCTCCCCTCTCCTTCGGAGAGGGGCTGGGGGTGAGGCTAAAAAACAAAAAAATTTAAATCTTAACTACATAAAAGCTCTGCGTGATAGAGCTATCATAGAGACTCTCTTTTCAACAGGTTTGCGTGTTTCAGAACTTGTTTCTTTAAATCGATTTTTAGATCTTTCTACCGACCAAACCTCTGTTCGAGGAAAAGGTGAGAAAGTAAGAGTGGTATTTTTTACTGATGATGCAAAAACTGCTATTAAAAAATATTTAGACGAAAGAAAAGACACGAATAATTTTTTATTTATTTCACACTCAAAGATAAACCTAACAAAGAATGACAAAGACTATCCCCTTACAACCAGGAGTGTAGAAAGAATCATCCGTGACTACGCTATCTTTTCTGGTATTACTCGCAAAGTCACACCACACGTTTTAAGGCATTCATTTGCCACTAATTTGCTTAGCAATGGTGCCGATTTACGTGCTGTACAAAGAATGCTAGGGCACGCCAATATTTCGACTACTCAAATTTATACGCATGTAACAGACAGAGAACTAAAAGATATACATAAAAAATTTCAC
>JAYTYL010000034.1:0-3260 GCA_043742405.1 bacterium | reverse complement strand
GCATGCATTTTCAGAGTTTTCTGCTGATTATGACGCATCAAAATCAGGCTTGATTCAGCTAACAAAAATCATGGCACAAAAATTTGCAGAAAAAAATATTCGTGTAAACTGTGTCTGTCCGGGCTGGGCCAATACTGACATGAACAAAGGACTATCCCCAGAGTACATAGCTGAGGTGTCAAGCAAAATTTATATGAAAAGATTTGCCGATCCAACAGAAATAGCAAAGCCGGTAGTATTTCTTGCGAGCGAAGAAGCCTCATACGTCACAGGCTCTATCATAGTTGTTGACGGTGGGACTAGATAATTAATCCAATTCTATTGTGCGGGTTATAGGACTCGAACCTGGGACCAGTCGTGTATAATAATAGGAATATCTACTTTTTACTTTTCTCTAAAATTTCTTTTAAATGATCCCCTTCTTGATGTTTCCATGCTACTCCTGAAAATGGTTTTACTGTGCCATCTTTACAAACAATATCATTTTTAAAATCATTACCCGCAACTCCAATATTAAAAATATCAAGTCCCTGTTCTTTTGCAAGAATTTTAAGTGAATCGAATTTTTCTTTTGGTACCGTGAAGAGTAGTTCAAAATCTACTGAGGCACTGGAAGCGAAAGTAACAACATCTACCCCGATTATCCCTGCTATCTTTTCTACTACTGGTACAACAGGAATCAATTCTTCACTTAGTCTAAAGCCAATTTCAGAACTAGATGATAATTGTTCAACGCTTGCTTTGAGCCCATCTGAATTGTCCATGCAAGCAGCTTCAATACAATTGTTTACTAAAAAAGTTCCTATGTCAACACGTGCTTGCGGACGTTTCCAAAAACGTATAAGGGAATCTTCCTCATCTTGCGAAAGCGTGATTTTATCACCTTTTAGTTCTTTAAAATATGTAAGTGCTCCAATGCCACCACCTATAGGACCAGATATACACAAAATATCTCCGTCTTTAGCAGAACTTCTTTTAAGAAATCTGTTTTTCTCAATAATTGCAAATGCGGTTGCCGAAAATACATCAGCTATATAGCCACCAGAGTCCCCCCCTACAACTGAGCATGAATACTTCGCAGCAGCTGCAGCTATTCCCTTTAGCACTTCTTCAAACATTTCAGTAGTCATGTTTTTAGAATATCTCACCACAGAAAGTAGTCCTGTTGGCGCACATCCCATAGCTGCCATATCACTAATATTTGCAGCGGCTAAATAATAACCTACATCAAAATAATTTAAATATCCAAGCTGGAATAGATAAAATTCTGAACCACGAACAAAATCAGTAGCTATTACAAGTTGTGTATTGATTCCACAGTCTACAACCGCAGCATCATCGAGACCAGAAACTCCCAAAACAACCTCTTTAGTATCAAGTTTAGAAAAATTTGATACTACCAAATTAAACAATTCTGTTTCAAGTTGCATTTTCATATACTTTCAGTATATCAGAATAAATTAAGAGCGAAGTGAAATTTTGTGCGGGTTATAGGACTCGAACCTATGACCAGTCGTGTATAAGACGACGGCTCTACCAACTGAGCTAAACCCGCATTTGTAAAAGCATTATAACATTTTTGCGAAACAAAAACAAAAAGAAGCAAGAGAGCTTGCTTCTTTTTGTTTTTTGTACGTTCTTATGCTCTCGCTTTTATAATCTCTGCTTCCACATTTTTTGGTACTACTTCGTAGTGTGAGAACTCCATAGTTGGGTTTGCACGCCCTTGTGTCATACCGCGAAGCTCGGTCACATATCCGAAAAGTTCGGAAAGTGGAACTTTGGCTTTTATAGCTTTGTTCACACCACGTTCTTCCATGCCCTCTATTTGCCCACGTTTACTGGAAAGGTTTCCAGAAACGTCGCCATAAAATTGGTCGGGAGTAACTACTTCTACAGCCATAATCGGCTCTAGAATAACTGGCTTTGCTCGCTTGGCAGCTTCTCGGAATGCTTCCATAGTTGCAAGCTTAAAGGCAATTTCTGAAGAGTCGACATCATGGTAAGAACCATCGTAAAGTTCTACTGAAATTCCTACCATTTTGTAACCTGCAAGCACTCCACGGTCCATACTTTCTTTAGCGCCCTTTTCTACAGCTGGGATAAATTCATTGGGAATCGAGCCACCTTTAATATTATTTATAAACTCGAAATTGTCGCCATCACGTTTGATGTTTTTAGGCAAATCTTCTTTTAAAATTCCACGAACTATTGGCTTCATGTTTATATAAACATGCCCATATTGTCCTTTACCTCCAGACTGCTTTACATATTTTCCTTCTGCACTTCCTGGGCCAAGAATAGATTCTCTATAAGCAACTTGTGGTTTACCGGTGTTACACTCTACCCCGAATTCCCTCTTCATTCTGTCTACAATAATTTCCAAATGGAGCTCGCCCATTCCCGAAATAACAGTCTCGCCAGTTTCTGGGTCTGATGTTATACGTAAAGACGGGTCTTCTTTCCCAAGCGAAGACAATGCCATACCCATTTTTTCTTGGTCTGGTCTTGTCTTTGGCTCTACTTTTAGAGAAATAACTGGCTCGGAAGCAAAGATTTTTTCCAAGATAATCGGATGTTCTTGACTGCAAAGCGTATCTGAAGTTATGACATCTTTTAATCCTACTGCCGCTGCAATCTCTCCTGCAAAAACTTTTTTAACTTCTTCTCGTTCATTGGCTTGCATTCGCACAATTCTACCAATTCTCTCCTTGTTGTTTGTACGAGGGTTATAAACATAAGACCCCGCTTCTACAGTTCCAGAGTAAACTCGGAAAAATACTAGTTGCCCTATAAATGGATCACTCATCATTTTAAATGCAAGTGCCGTGAAAGGTTCACTATCCTCTGGTTTTCTCTCTTCTATTTGTTCTGTGTCTGGGTTCATGCCTTTTATAGCTGGCACATCTTCTGGACATGGAAGATAGTCAATAACCGCGTCAAGCACTAGTTGTACACCTTTGTTTTTAAGTGCTGATCCACAGAATACTGGGAAGAACCTAGTTTCTATCACTGCTTTTCGTATAGCTGCTTTTATTTCTTCGACTGTAAATGTTCCTCCATCTAAGTATTTCATCATCATTTCTTCGTCAGTCTCTGCTACTTTTTCTATCATTTCTATACGAAGCTTGTTGGCTTCTTCTAGGTGATCCGCAGGTACCTCTTTTTCTACTGTATTTATCCCCATTTCACCTTCAAAATAGTAAGCCTTCATTTTTATCAAATCAATAATTCCCTGAAAATTCTCTTCAAGTCCTATT
>JAYTYL010000033.1:0-2760 GCA_043742405.1 bacterium | reverse complement strand
ATTTTCATAGCTATGCTGAAACTCCCTATTGTCTACCCAGATGTTATTTTTTCTAAGGGGGGTTACACAGCATTTCCGGTTTTATGTGTAGCCCGAATTTTAAGAATACCTGTGGTCATTCACGATTCCGACACTGTCCCTGGTAGGGTATCTATATTTTCTGCAAAGTTTGCAACACTGGTTGCAACAGCTTGGGTAGAAGCAGCTAAATTTTTAGTAGAAAAAAAACATATAGTTCCGAGTAAAATAAGTGAGGTTGGTCTTCCGATCAGAAAAATTTTAAACCCTCTTCATAAACATAAAGAGCAAAGTGGGATTAAAAATGAGTTCAGCTTTATCAAAAAAAGTCTACCACTTATTACAATTCTTGGAGGTTCACAAGGTTCACAAATATTAAATGAGTCAATTATTTCTTGTCTGCCTTTCATCTTACCTTTTGCACAAATCATTCACCAGACTGGTAAAAACAATTTTGTTTCTGTCAAACACAACACCGACAGCTTACTTCAAAATGTAAATGAGAAAGGAAATTATTTTTTAAAAGATTTTTTTAATGTGGAAGAAATGCGCGAGATCTATGCACAGTCATCACTTCTAATTATGCGCTCTGGCTCTTCACACATTTTAGAAACCTATCTTTGGGGAGTTCCTTCTATTTTAATACCAATTAGTGAAGAGGTTTCGCGTGATCAACGTAGCAACGCTTTTGCCTCTATGCGCCGTGGAGCAAGTATTGTCATCGAGGAAAAAAACTTAACTCCACATATTTTGCAAAATGAGATATTAAGACTATTGCAAGACAACAAGGTTTTAGCACACATGAGTGCGTCTGCTCGCGCGGCAGCTGTCTATGATGCAGACCAGACAATAGCCGATGTACTTATAAAAATTGCGAAAGAGCATTAAAATCATCTTTTATTTCGTCTGAATTTACTAAAAAACTTCCAACTACAAACTCGTTTGCTCCAGAATCTTTACAGGCTTTGATGGTATCCAAATTTATCCCACCATCCACACAAATATTTGTATTTGGAAATTCACTTCTCAGATCTTTAATAATTTCCAAACTTTTTTCTGACATCTTTTGTTTTTGAAAGCCAACTTTTTCTATACACATTATTTGCAGGCCACTTATATCTTGTAGATTATTCTTTACAAAATTTTTAAATTCCAACACGTCATCTTTTATTTGCAAAGCCACATAAATTTCTATTTCGTATTTTCTACACTTTTCTTTAATCATAGAAAACTCTCCATCTAAAAAAGTCCCATAAGAAAAAACAATTCTATCAAAACCATATAAAGCCAAGGTTTCTATTTTCTCTTGTGGGTTTGCAACCATTAGATGAGCCGTGTAGTTGAAAAGCTCCCAGTTTGGAAGATACGGGTCGATTTTTACTTCAGGTATCCAGGTTTTATTTTTCACAAATACACCATCGCAAATGTCTATTTCTATTCTATCAACTTTATTTTGTAGCTTTAAAAATTTGCTGGAAACTTCTTCTATTTTTTCAAAATTTTTTTCTAAAATACTAGGGACAATATTACTCATACTTATATTCTATCACAGATAGTAGTCGATTTTTAAAAGTCTTCGCGCATGTCTTTCACCATCAAATTGGGTAGTAAAAAAAGTTTGCAAGGCTTCCAGAGTAAATTCTTCTGTTACAAACCTAGCTGCAAAAGAAATGACATTGCAATTATTATGTAGCCGGGCAAGCTTTACTAGTTCCAAGTTTTCATTGTTGCATAAAAATGCTCTTATTCCTTTGAGTCGGTTAGCGGCAATGGCTTCGCCATTGCCGCTCCCACCAAAAATAATACACTTGCCTTTTTCAGCATTTCCACCAGTCTCTTCTGAAAAGGTCTTTACACAAGGGACGATAAAATCTGGGTAGTCATCATTTACATCGTAAACAGGATTGGAAAAATCTCTAACCAAAAAGCCTTGCTTTTCAAGATCTTTTTTCACGAATTCTTTTAAAAAATATCCAGCGTGGTCAGAGGCGATGTAGACAATCATAAAAAATAGTATACACTGTTTTTATATGGACAGCGGTGTACAAAATACGCAAAGGATAGTTGTGACTGTATCAATTTTAATTGGGCTTTTGATATTAACTATTATTGGCTATTCTCTTTACCGAAAAGCAAATATTGCACAAGGTGAACTTGCTAAAAAAATAGCTCTTGACAATGTAACTAAAAAGATTGGCGACCAAGCAGCGGTCTCACTTACTGGCGAAGCTAAAAACACTTCACTGTTTTCATTCGACAATTTGACTCAGAAAAACAACAACACTGCAACTGCAACTGACACCAGTACTCAAGTGGTAAATGAAGCCGTTACTGCGACCTCGACAAGCACTTTGCCACCCCAAGAAGATATACAGACTCCAGTAAGTGAAGACCCAACATCCATAGTTACGCCAAAGCCAAAAACAGTTTATAAACCGAGACGAGTTTATGCAGACACCGATTTACCTCTAACAGCAGCACAAATACGTGCTATCCGCGCTTTACCTATTGACTCCTCTCCTTCTGGAGTCTTACAAAACCAACTCGAAATTCAATCTGGCGGAGAATACAAAGCACAATACTAATTTATTGTCCTATTTTTACCACATGTTCTACTAGAGTACGAGTGTAACCCGACTCGTTGTCATACCAAGCTAAAACTTTTATCAAATTTCCACCAACCACTTTTGTAAATTGTAAATCTGCAATGGAAGCATATGGCTCGCCTAAAATGTCTGAAGA
>JAYTYL010000032.1:0-4071 GCA_043742405.1 bacterium | reverse complement strand
CCGTAAAAAATTGGCAGGCCCAACGTGGAGCAAGCGACTCGCTTTCTGTTATAGGAGAACTTTCTAATCCATACAATGAATCAGTTTCAAATCTGGATGTATATGCACTTATTTACGATGATACTAAAACTGTGTATGCGGTTTCAAAAACTGTTGTCAGATCTATCAAAGGTCGTGAAAAACAAGCTGTAGCTTTTACTTGGGGCAATATAAAGTCGCCGGCAAATGTAGAGTTTGTTGTTGTTCAAAACTAATGGAATGTCAAACCTTTTCTTAAACAAAGATTACTTGCTTTTTTTTCCGGCAATTATTTTGTCGATTTTTGGACTCGCGACGATATTTTCACTAGGAACTTCAAATTCACTTTTTGAAAAACAACTTATTATTTTTGTTTTAGGATTTAGTATAGCTTTTTCTATTTCTTTTATAGATTTTTCTTTTTTACGAAAAGGGCAGTTCATTTTTATTTTCTATGTAGTTATGAGCTTTCTTCTATTGCTTTTATTGTTTTTAGGCAAGGTTTTAAATGGTGCACAGAGCTGGTTTCATATCTTCGGTCTTTCATTTGAACCTGTGGAATTTGCAAAACTATCACTCATTTTCATACTTGCAAAGTTTTTTAATACTAGACATAAAGATATTGGTCATTTACCTACTCTTATACTTTCTGGCACCTATCCACTTCTGATTTTTGCACTCACTCTTCTTCACCCAGATCTAGGCTCTGCTCTGGTCATTTTAGGTATTTGGGCATTTATTATTTTTTCTTCAGGGGTTCCTAAAAAATATATTTTCGGGTTACTTATCTTAGGACTGTCGGTCTTTGCCTTGTCTTGGCAGTTTTTGTTCGCCAACTACCAAAGAGAACGAATTTTAAATTTTATCACCCCAACACGGGATGTACAAGGTTCTGGATATAATGTTTACCAATCTATGATCGCAGTAGGTTCTGGAGGGCTTTTTGGAAAGGGAATAAATTTTGGGACCCAGTCCAAACTGGCATTTCTTCCAGAGTATGAGACAGACTTTATTTTTGCAGCTTTTGCAGAGGAGTGGGGGTTTGTAGGGGTGGTTTTTGTACTACTTATATTTCTGTTTCTGATTTTACGTTTTTTATATCTATCTAAAAATACCAACGGTAACTTTGAGACTCTGGTTTATATTGGAATGGCTTCTTATTTTATAATTCATTCTTGTGTGAATATCGGTATGAACTTGGGAGTGTTACCTGTGACTGGGATCCCACTTCCTTTTATGTCCTCAGGAGGAACACATATTTTAAACGAATGGATAATGCTAGGCTTGGCAGTGTCTTTTTCTAAGCATCCCCGCCGAATTAGTAAAGATATATTTAAAAAAGAGCTGTTTATATAGTGAAATAAACTTGACAACAAGACTGTATTAGTTGTAATAAATGTGGTATAATTTAAATACAAAAATATGAAAAGTCTCCGAGTAAAGATTTTTATGACAGATATTTTAGCACTGTATCTGTCACTAATACTAGCAGTTTTAGTGCGCGGTGTCATACATATTCACGCTACTCAAAATGAAGCGGTTTGGATGTCGGCACATTTACAGATATTTTTGCCTTCATTCTTGTTTTCAATTTTAGCACTCTACATAGCTGGACTTTACGAGTTGCAAATAATATATGACAGAACCAAAACAATTGTACTTCTTTTGTATACACAAATCTCGACAGCCTTTTTTTCAATTATTTCTTTCTATATTTTGCGAACAAGTTTGACGCCGAAGCTTACTATTTTTCTGTATGTGTTTTTTTCTATTGCAATTCTCTCTCTGACGAGAAATTATGTTTTTAACACTCTACAAAAAAGAAAGAAGCTCGAAGCTATTTATATTGGCCAAGACTTATTTTCTGAACAAAACTTGCAAAAACTAGAAACAAATTTCTCGCCCCTTAAGTTTATTTTTTCAACTGAAATTTTAGATGCTGATAAATATCAATACATAGTGTATGATGATAAAATTTTAAACCCAGATAATACTATTTTCCTTGAACGATTAAAAAGGGAAGGGAAAAATACTTGGTCTTATAATCAATATTACGAATTTTTATTTAAAAAAGTTGATTTGGAAAATTTTAATTATTTAGAATTCATGCAAGAAGTTGGGGAAGGTAGAGAGTCGGCAATACATTTTTTATTTAGAAAATTTGTTGATATTACTTGTGGAATTTTAGTTTTTCCATTTTTTGTTTTATCTATGCCATTTATATGGTTTGGTATTTATTTGCAAGATAAAGGAATGGTAATCTTTTCACAAGATAGAGTTGGCTATTTAGGAAAAATAATTAGAATTTATAAAATCCGTACAATGACAGGAGTCGATAATGGTGGAGTAGTTGATGCTAAAAAAGCCGAAAATTTTGTCAATATAAATGGCTTAACTGTCACTAAGTTTGGTATGTTTTTAAGGAAAGTAAGACTAGATGAACTGCCACAATGTATCAACCTCTTAAATGGTAATATTTCTTTTATCGGTCCAAGAGTAGATGCATTTGGCGTTGCAAAAGATATGGAAAGAGATTTGCATGAGTATAAATTACGAATACTTGTTCCACAGGGTCTTACTGGCTGGGCTCAAGTACACATGAATATACAACCAAAAACTCATGTCGAATATGCTGAGAGGCTGGCTTATGAGCTTTATTATATAAAATATAGAAGTATTTTGTTAGATATTTCTATAATTTTAAAAACAATAAAGACTTTAATTTCTCGTGAAGGAGCATAGTCTCTTGTAAAGTCCTAGTGTTTCTTCTATCATTTTTTCTGATGCGAAATTTGTAGATACTTTTTCATGTAAACTTTCACCAAACTTTTTTCTCAGATCAATGTTCTCTATTAATAGTTTTATCTTCTCACTAAAAGTTGATACGTCTTTTAAATTTACCAAAAACCCTGTTTTATTGTCTTCTACTATTTCTGGAAGACCACCAACGTTGGTACAGATAACGGGTAGTTTTGAAAGTCCAGCTTCTAATAAAACATATGCAAAACTCTCTGTCAGAGAGCCAAGTAAAAAAATATCAAAGCTAGTCAGGTATTTTTTTGCATCTTTTACAAATCCTACAAATATTATTTTTTCTTTAAATTTATGTTTAATAATTTTTTCACTTAATTGTTTTTCATCACTACCGCTTCCAATAATATAATAATTCCAATTTAAGTTTTCTGGGAGGAGACTTAATGCTTCTAAAATAAACTGGTAGTTTTTATTTTTATTTATTTCAGCAATGGTTACCAAATTCACAACATTTTTATTTAAAATTTTTATTTGATTAAAATTTTGAAAGTCTATTTCACCTATTCCATTATAAATTACTACAACTTTGTTTTTTAAATTCAAAAAGCTTGGCGTCTGTTCCTGATTTTTTTTGGAAACGGCAATTGTTTTGGTATGAAAGAAAACTACAAACCACATTGTAATTTTTAAAATAGTTTTTACTAAAACATTTCTGTCCTCGTTTTGTGGCCAACCGTGCACTGTAAAAATACTTTTTTGTCTAAGTATAAAACAAGCTGTACCAATCGCTATACCTGCAAAAGATGAGTTTGTGTGTACAATATCTGGCTTTTCATTTAGGATTATCTTTATATTTTCAAAAATTGAAAATATAAGTTTAATAGGATTTAGGCTATTGGTTAAATGTTTAGAAAAAAGTACCTCAATATTTTGAATTTTTAGTTTATCAGCTAGTTCACCATTCCCACCTAAAACGACTTTTGCCAGGAAATTTTCTAGAACCAATTTGTCGGTTGCTAAATCAAAAACATATTTTTGAGCTCCACCCCAGTTTGACTTGGTGATGAAGAAGAGAATTTTTGGCTTTGTCATTTTTTAGGTTATAATCTGTATTTATATTATACTACAAATCATCTATGCAAAATAATACAGAAAGCAATATTGGCCATACACTTTTTATTACCGGAGGTTCTGGGTATGTGGGCTATATGTTGGTAGATGTTTTTGCAAGAAGAGATGATGTAAAAAAAATTATTACTCTTGACAAAGAAGACGAGCCTGAGCTTTTTAAAAAACACC
>JAYTYL010000031.1:0-3402 GCA_043742405.1 bacterium | reverse complement strand
CAAAATTCCCTGGAAGAGATCATGTAAATGATTATGAGGATTATTGGAAAACCAGAGGTTTTCACTTAAATAATAAATTAAAACCAAGAGAAAAAATTTTTATGAAGTGGATAGGTGGTGGGAAGAAAATTTTGGATTTTGGATGTGGTAACAGTCGACTCGGATTAGACTTAAGTCTAGCTGGAAATGAGGTAACTGTTAGCGATATTTCTCAAGTAGTTTTAGAATCACAAGAAAAGTTAGGTATGAAAACTTTGAGAATAGATTTGAGAAATTTAGATGTATCTAATATTTCAGAAAGATTTGATTGTGTAATTTTGTCTGAAGTCCTAGAACATATTCCTTATCCTGAAGGTGTTCTGATTGAAATTTCTAAATTACTTAAAGGTGAGTTTATTTTGACCGTACCCAATAGTGCGTTTTATAAATACAGACTACAGCTGCTAATTTCAGGAAGGTTTTTTGTTCAATGGGTGTGGCATCCAAATGAGCATCTTCGATATTGGTCGCATATTGATTTTATTGATTGGCTTGAAGCTATAGGTTTTGAAGTTGTAAAATATGAGGCTAGTACTGGTATTAGAGATATTTTAGGTATCAGTTTGAAAGATTATTTTCCAAATTTATTCGGGAACCAGATTTGCTATTTGGTAAAAGTAAAAAAATGAAAAAAATAATTTATGTTGCCAACGTGCGCCTCCCAACAGAAAAAGCCCATGGTGTGCAAATAATGAATACTTGTCATGCTTTTGCGAAGGCAGGTAGAGAGGTGGAGCTAATATATGCAAACAGAGAAAATAATATCAAACAAGACATTTTTGAGTACTATAACTTATCAAAGCTTTCAAATTTTAAATTAACAGGAATTAAAACTATAGGTATTCATAAACCATATTATATTGGCAATCTTTTACAAAATATACAATTTATTTTTAAATTGCAAGTTTATTTTATTTTAAATTATGGATTATTTTTTTATAAAAAATTTATCATCTACTCAAGAGACGAATTTATAATTTTCTCACTGCTTGGGAAAGCCGAATATCTTTTTTGGGAGACCCACGAGGGGCACAATAATTTTTTTACGAAAATTATTTTAAGATTTATTTCCGGTCTTGTGTGTATTTCGGGAGGATTGAAACAGTTTTATAGAGACAAAATAAGTGATGAAAAAATTTTAGTTGCTCATGATGCTGTGAATGCTGAAGAATTCTTTGTTGAGATTGAGAAAGTTGCAGCGAGAAAAGAATTTGGAATAGCACAAGATAAGAAAATTGTTATGTATGTGGGTAAGCTCGATAAAGAAAAGGGAGCCGACACATTTGCTGATGCGAGTGTTTTTACAGCAAGCGAGGTACAATATGTAGCTGTGGGCGAAGGCTCTGTAAAGAAAACCTTACCCAATATAGTTTATTTACCACAAACTCCATATTCTGCACTTCATAGGCTTCTAAAAGCAGCTGACGTACTCGTAATACCAAACAGTGGAAAAGACTTGGTGCACGCCAAATATACCTCACCAATGAAGCTTTTTGCCTATCTGGCCTCGGGTGTGCCAATCGTGTCTTCCGATATTCCTGCAATAAGAGACGTAGCAGATGAAAGTGTGATGTGGTTTTTCGAGCCTGACAATGCTGAGGATTTGAATTTGAAAGTAAATGAGGTTTTAAAGTTAAGTAAAGCGGAAAAACTAACCAAGACAGAAAATGCAAAGGAGCTAGTGAAAAAATATACCTGGGAAAATAGAGCTGAGTGTATTTCAGAATTTTGTGATAAAATGATAAAAATATAATTTAAAAATATGATAAACGCTACACAAGAAGAAATTCAAAAAAGATTTGAAAATATTAAAAAAAATAAAACATTTACAAGAATTATAAATAAATATAATCTGAATAAGAAAAAAGTTTTAGATATTGGGTGTTCCTATGGTGAATTTTTAGTTTTGATGGGGAGTGAAAGTGTTGGACTAAACTCTACACAAGAAGAAAAAGACTATGCAGACAAAATCGGCTTAAAAATGATAAAAGGAAATGCTGAGCTTGTTGATGAAGTAGTGCAAGAAAAATTTGAAGTTTTGTGGGCCAATAATCTGTTTGAGCATATTTTGTCTCCCCATGCTTTTCTTATACGCTTAAAAAAAATCTCGCATTCAGACACGAAACTTATTTTAGGAGTGCCTGTAGTTCCTAGAATCCACTCTCTTTTAAAATTAAATCTCTTTAGAGGTTCGCTCGCATCATTACACATCAACTTTTTTACCAAAAAATCTTTAGAGTTGACAGCTGAATTCGCTGGCTGGAAAAAAATAGAATCTAGACCATTTAAATTTGAAAATAAATTTCTAGACAATTTATTTTCATTTATTGCACCACATATTTATTTGATTTTAGAGAATGATAGTAGCTGGAAGTATGCAGAGAAGAAAGTACACGAATGGGAAAGTGAAGAGATGTACCAGAAGTATTTAAAAATGTTGGGGAATATATAGTTGAACTATTTCACTTCCCAAATTTCAAAATTTGAACTACTATATTTTTTTTCTAATAAATTTGTGTTTAGGTTCAAATCCGAATATTTCTTATCAATTACTATATTTGTTATTTTGTAGATTTTCAAAAAGTTTAAATAATCCGAAATAGGCATATCCCAGATTTGTTTGTAATCACTTGTTATTCTCTTTTTAATTTCTTTAATATGCATATCATTGTTTGCATTGTCGCTTGATTTCGCCAACCACTTGTTTTGATGGTCTCTAAACATTTCTCCCCAATTTCTAAAAAATAATTGATTTAGTTCGTTTGGATTTTCTGCAAAGTATATTTCCAAATTTTCTGGAGAAATATTATTAATACGCAGATATGCTAAGTATCTATGGTAGATTTCATCTTCTGGGATATTAAAATATACATAGTGAGTCATATAGACATCACAATTTGTGACAGCTGGAAGTAGCCTCATACCATGATCAATACCATGGGTATTTTTACTATCGGAAAAAAGCACAACACAATTAGTTTCTTGATTGTTAAAAAAGTTTCGAAGTTGACTATATTTTTGTAGCTCTAAAAATGAATCGTTATTTAACTTGTAATACTGTAAATGTCTTAATGATACAAAAAATATAAATGTAATCAAGGAAATAGAAAATAATTTTAAATAAATATTTTTTTGCAATATCTCCAAAATTACAAAAAGACAATAAAGTATAGTTATAAATGAGATGGGAACTGTGTACTGGACAAAGTGATCTGGCCAAACTGTATATCCAGTAAGTAACTGTATATTTAAACAAAAAATTCCAGACAAACATAATATTAATAAAAATTTAATATTCTGTATGATTTCCCTCTCAAATTTAATATTAGAAATAAAATTAGTAAGTAAAGTAAACAAAATAAC
>JAYTYL010000030.1:0-4031 GCA_043742405.1 bacterium | reverse complement strand
AGAACTTCTTCTATCATTTTGTTGAGCCGGTGAATCTCGTCTATAAAAAGTACGTCGCCACTCTCAAGGTTGGTGAGAATAGATGCCAAGTCGCCGACTTTTTCAATGGCAGGACCGGAAGTGGTTTTCATATTTGCTCCCAAAGTTTTCGCGACCAAGTGAGCAATGGTAGTTTTGCCTAATCCTGGTGGGCCGTAAAAGAGAACATGTTCTGGCTGATGATTCCTTTCTTTTGCGGCTTGCAACAAAATATGCAAATTATTTTTAATTGTCTCTTGTCCCACGTACTCGTCAAAGGTTTGCGGTCGCAAAGCACTGTCTAAAATCTGGTCTCTTTGTTTTGTTTCACTACCTAGATTTTCTTCTGAATTTTTTATAGTATTCTGAAATACACTAGTATTTCCAATACCTTCTTCCTTATCCTGGTCTTCTTGTTTATAAACACTTGACATAATTATTTTTACTGCTATACTAAACAGCCTAAAAGTAAATTTTAGTCTATTAATATTTTGTAGAGAGTAACTAAAGTATAGCACATTGAACACACATTTGCCTTTTTAAATCTCTAAGGAATTGACGAGATTCTCGCCTTCGCTATTTGTCCTGAGTTTGCTTCCTGGTTCTACCGCTAGTACGGTAGGTGACTGGGACAACACTTAACGGTTTAGCGCAAGCTCCCGCGAGGGAGGATTATTTAGAGATTTAAGATGGCAAGGATGAATTATCTTGTTCAAATAAACCACCTGCCACAGTGAGCTCACCTTTTAGTGCCGGATGTGAATCATAATTTTCTAAAACAATATTTTCTGTTTTTACATCGTCTAGAGTTTTCAAGTCACCAATAATTTTTATACTTGGAAAGGTTTTTGGCTCTCTAGCCAATTGTTCTTTGGCTTGCTCAATATGGTTTTCGTAAATATGTACATCCCCAAAAGTATGAATAAATTCTCCTGGTTCATAGCCTGTTATTTTAGCTAAAATAATTGTAAGCAGGGCATAGCTCGCGATGTTAAAAGGAACCCCCAAGAAAATATCGGCACTCCTTTGGTAAAGTTGCAAAGAAAGTTTGCCCTCTTTTTGGGAAATCTGGTACATGTTATGGCAAATTGGGAATCTGGAAGCATCTACATTGTCAGCCATGGTGTACAAGTACTCTGGGTTCCAAGAGTTCACGATCAGGTTTCTAGCGTCAGGGTCATCTTTTAGCTCTTGTACAATCCACGCTAGCTGATCCACTTTTTTACCCTCCTTTCGGGTCGGCCATTTTCTCCACATCTCACCATAAATTCTTGGTAAATTGCCATACGTCTCTGCAAAATCCGCTTCCTCTTTTATTTTGGTAATAAATTCATCTTTGGAAAGTTCTTCCAGATTGAGCTCTTTATTTTTCACCCTTTTTTCATTGTATATTTTATATGGATAGTCGTTCCAAATATGTACGCCTTTGTCCAGCAAGTATTTTATATTTGTTTGCCCAGACATAAACCAAAAAAGTTCATGCAAAACTCCTTTCCAGTAAGTCTTTTTTGTTGTGAGTAGCGGAAAGCCTTTCGACAAATCATACCTAGTTTGCTTTCCAAACAATGAGTAAGAAATAGCTCCTGTTCCTCGGTCAACGTTTTTTATTCCAGTTTCCAAAATTTCTTTCAGCAAATCTAGGTATTGATACTCTCCGTGTTTCTCTTGTTTTTCCTCGCCTGTATTTTTATTTTGCATATTTTTCTAATATTTAATTTTAATAATTTAATTATTTTTCAATAATTTTGTTCTTTTTTTAGCCAATTTTATATTCTCAAATTTTGGTAAATTTTCAGGCATAGTGCCACCTAAAGTTTTAATAGTATTTCTGACTTTTTTACCAACAAAATTATGAGCTTCCCAAGTTTCTTTTTCACCCATTATATTTTCTCGGCGTATTTTCGCTTCTGCTTGAGTTGCCCTGAATATATTTGCACCAAGCTCTTCGCCGCCAATATTGTCCAGTAAATTTTCTTTTTCATTTAAACCTTTTCTTTTTTTAATTTCTTTTTGTCGCAAACCTCCATACAGCCCCATATATCCCTGGTCTTGAAAATTGGCGAAATTGTTTACTCCGGCTTTTTTTGCTGTGCCTACTAATTTTTTATTTTTTTCTCTCATATCCACTCTCAAATTTACCCTACTTCTGTCTTCAATAAGTTGTTCGTCAAGCTCGCGTAACCTAGTTTTTATAGCAAAATAAGTTTGGGCTTTGGCAATTTCTACTTTTCGTGAATCTCCATTTTGTGCAATTAAATAACAAGCATATCTACTTAAATTAAAATCCTCAACTTTTCTTT
Organism: bacterium; assembly: GCA_043742405.1. Lineage (GTDB taxonomy): Bacteria > Patescibacteriota > Minisyncoccia > Phycocordibacterales > UBA5272 > JBBQKQ01. The sequence goes on along the minus strand of JAYTYL010000030.1, from coordinate 1,713 downwards.
TTGCTTCTCTTACTGTTCCCATTCCAACTAATATCATTTTGTCGGCGTCAGCAAAATGATCACGAATTTTTTGTCCACTATTTTTACAAGACTCTTTTGCTTTTTCAATTGCAAATAAAAAGTTTCTCCAAGTCTCATATCCAAACAATGGATATAAATCTCTGGCACTCCAAAATTCTTTTCCTTGTTTATCAAACTTTTTTACTCTTTCAAACAAATTTTCTCCCATAATTCATAGTTTAACACCTAAAAATAATGCACACAACTTTGACAATTTTTATAACTCTTCTCTTATTTTCATCCACAATTTGCCCATAATGTTTTCCCCACTTCCATCTTCCCCTGTACCCCAGTTTGCATCTTTACCAAAAACTTTTAAAATTCCCCGCCCTTTTGACATTTTTAAAATTTCTCTAACTTCCTCGTGCTGGGAAACTTTTGCCCTAAAAAGTTCTTCGGTTATTTTTTCTACATCTTCACGAGAATGTTCTATATAGACTTCTTTATTTTTCTTAAATTCTTGTGCCAAAAGCCAAGCCTGAAGTGGACTTTTAGCATTTTTGACACTTTCCCTTTCTTTTCCATTTTTAAATCTTCTGCACTGATAAGCATGTTCGTGTGTTTTAAATATCTCTCCCCAAATTTCTATTTCGTGTGCAGAAAATGGTGAAAGATAGTGCCAAACTTCTTCAACAATATTTATTGGTTGATTTACCAAATCATTCAATACTTTATTTAATGGGTTCATGATTTATTTTTTCTTTTTTACGTTCTTTTCTTTCAAAAAGTTGTCCCAGTTATTTTTAGAAAAATTCCCCACCTTTTTATAGTCGCGTTTTGGTTTACTAGAAAGCTTAGAAAAAACTAGTTGGCCTATTGGCATTTTCGGGCGTAAAATTATTGGTAAAGTGTTTTGGTTGGTAAGCTCTAGCACTATATTTAAATAATGTCCTGGGTTTATAACTCCAGCAGTGTTGTGTATCATTAGCCCAACTCGCGCAAGTGAAGATTTGCCACCAAGCTGGATCAAATATTCATCGGACCCAAAAAAATCGTGCGACAAGCCAAGTACAGAGTGACCTGGGTGTAAAATGAATTCCCCAGAATCTTCTATAACCACTTCCTCGGTTTCAGGATAAATTTTGTTTACCGGGTCGATAATTTTACTTTTAAACTCTTTGTTGATGATAAACTTGTTCCCAAGTAAAATATCATAGCTCGCAGGATTCATCCTAGAAATATCAAAACCATCAATTCGTATTTTCTTAGATTTTACCGCTTTTTCAATGTCTGTGTCCGAGAGAAACATAAATTTATTTTGAATTATTTTTTGTTATTCTATATTAAATATTTTTTCGGTACCATAATAATCGGCCCAATTTTTGTTATAAAAATCAAACATTCTTGCTAGTCTGTCTTGCTTTAATTCTGCACAACCAGCAGTCTGCATAAAACTCTCCAGTTCTTTTTTTACATGCTCGGCACTATCCTTTTCCTCTGTAACAGTTTCAAACTCGGCCAAATAACCATAGCCTGCATTTTTGTCTATGCAAACAGTGATTTTGCTTCCATTTGCAGGTATATACTCTTCGCGCTCGCGTGACCACTTCGCTTGGTACTCTAAACCACAGTAGAGCAGTTTCCCGTCGAGCTCGGCCAACGTCATGGGTACAACTTCCTCAAATTCTGCACGCACCACACCATTTGAACTCG
>JAYTYL010000029.1:0-2109 GCA_043742405.1 bacterium | reverse complement strand
GGTGCACAAATACCAAAGGGTGTACTTTTGATGGGAGCGCCTGGAACAGGAAAGACTTTACTTGCAAGAGCAGTTGCCGGAGAAGCGAGTGTGCCATTTTTCTATTTGAGTGGCAGTGAGTTTATTGAAATGTTTCGAGGTGTAGGTGCAAGTCGTGTGCGTAATTTGTTCGACATGGCAAAAAAAGTATCACCGGCAATTATTTTTATTGATGAAATAGATGCAATAGGAAGAATGCGTGGAACTGGCCTTGGTGGTGGAAATGATGAAAGTGAACAAACTCTGAACCAAATCTTGACAGAAATGGATGGCTTTTCACAAAATGAAAAGGTAATAGTTATGGCTGCAACAAATAGGCCAGACGTTCTGGACCCAGCACTCGTACGACCAGGCAGGTTTGATAGGCGTGTGACCCTCGATTTACCAGACAAAAAAGACAGAGAAGAAATTTTAAAAGTACAATCAAAGACAAAACCATTTGACGAAACTGTAGACCTGCATGCCATTTCACAAAGAACTCCTGGGTTTTCTGGCGCAGATTTGTATAGCCTAATGAATGAAGCTGCTATAAGTGCTGCACGAGTTGATAGAAAAAAAATCAATCAGATAGATATTATAGAAAGTATAGAGAAAGTTTTACTTGGTCCTGAGAGAAAATCTCACCTTATGAGTGCAAAAGAAAAAGAGCTTACGGCCTACCATGAAGCTGGGCACGCAGTTGTTGGAAGTGTTTTGCCAAACGCCGACCCAGTTCACAAAGTTTCTATCATTTCCCGAGGCTCAGCGGGTGGCTATACTCTTTCACTACCAACAGAAGACAGAAAGTTGCACAGCAAAAAAAGTTTTATAGACGAGATTGCTATGACTCTCGGTGGTTATGCTGCGGAAGAGCTGGTATATGAAGACATAACCACTGGGCCATCGTCTGACTTGCAGCAGGCCACTTTAAAAGCTCGCGACATGGTTGTACGCTATGGTATGAGCGAAAAAGTTGGTCCAAGAGCACTTGAGCTACAAGCTACAAAAAAGAAAAGGTATGACGATGTAGAGTCAGAACATTCCGATGCTTTGCAAGCTTTGGTTGACAGTGAGATAGAAAGAATAGTGAGAGAAGGTTTGGAGACTGCGCGCAAAGCTGTAAGAGAAAATAAGAGTCTACTCGATGCAGTTGCAAAAAAGCTTATAGAAGTAGAAAATATTGAGCGTGAAGAGTTTGAAAAAATATTAAAATATTTTAATATTCCAGTTAAAGTTGATGTAAAATAATATGCAGAAAGATTTTGACAAGTGGAATAGTCTAAAACAAAAGATTGGTGGCTTGGCTAGAAATTTTTATGTTAAGAAAAAAGATGTTGTCTGGATACATTTAGGCATGAATGTGGGTGATGAAGAAAATGGAAAAGGAGATTTATTTTTAAGACCAGTTTTAGTTTTGAAGGTTTTTAATTCCAATATTTTTTACGGTGTGCCAATGTCTAGTAAGATAAAAGGGGAAAACAAATTTTATTTACAAATAAATGTGAATTATCAAGACAAATTAAATGATAAAATTCTTAGTGAGAATAGATCTCTGCTACTTAGCCATGGTAGATTATTCGATACAAAAAGAATAATAAATAGATATGGTCGTATAAGCGAAGAGGACTTTCTAAAAACAAAAAGCGCTGTTTGCGCTTTGTTGTTTTCCGACCAAGATTTCTCAGGGTCAAGGCCTTCGCCAATTTGTAATACAAGTATAGCCCAATCAGAAATTTTGTCAAGTTCTGCAGATCCAGAAATTGTTGAAAGACATGTTTTGATACCTGCTGGATATGTTATTTTGAAGAAAGAAAACCAAGTGTTACTATCAAGAAGATTCAATACTGGCTATCATGATGGTGATTACTCATTGCCGGCGGGACATGTAGAAAGTGGAGAGACATTTTTAGAGTGTGGAACAAGAGAGTTATTTGAAGAGGCTGGAGTAGTAGTAAAAGAAAGCGACTTGAAACTTGTACATATAATGCACAGATACTCTGGTAAAAATGAAATAGACAAAAGAATAGACGTATTTTATTTTTGTGAAAAATGGGAAGGAGAAATTGTAAATAAAGAAATAAATAAATGTGA
>JAYTYL010000028.1:0-2346 GCA_043742405.1 bacterium | reverse complement strand
TTAAAAACAAATACTGCAAATGACGATTGGCAGGAAAAAATAAAGGAGTATAAGCCAGACATTGTGATTCACACTGCTTGGCAAATACGAGAAATATACGGCGACAGAAAACTTTCTTGGTTGTGGAATATTGACGGCTCGAATAAAATATTTGACTTTGTTTTCCAAAACAATTTTGTTCTGAGGTTTATACACTTTTCAACGGTTGCGTCATATGGTGCATTTGCTGAAAATACAGTAGAGCATCGCTTTAAAGAAGAAGAAAAATTCCGAAAAACAAATTATTTATATGCAGAAGAAAAAAGAATAGCTGAAGAGAATTTAGAAATTAAATATAAAGAAGCTGAAAATAAAAATTCAAATAATAATGTTTCTCTACCTATAATTTCAATTCTCAGGCCAGCAGCAATAACTGGTCCGCGTGGCAGATATGACAGAATACGTTTTGGTTTGCAATCTGCACTTTCTGGACAAATAAAAGGAGGTGTGTATTCTCTTGTTTCCACACTCACAAAAATAGTTCCAGCAACCAAAAATTGGCTACGACAATATATTCACGAGGATGATGTGGTGGGTATCGTAGAATTACTTTCTTTTTCTGAAAATGTAAATCATAAGTATGAAGTTTTTAACATTTGTCCACCAGGAGATGTTGTACTCGCAAAAGACATGGCAGAGGCGGTAAACAAAAAGTTGATCATCTTACCACCAGTTTTTATTCGTATAGTATTTTTCTGTTTTTGGCATTTAACAAGAGGGAAGATCCCAACCGCAGAAGGCTCTTGGAAGGGCTATTCTTACCCCATAGCGGTCGATGGTTCAAAGATCTCAACTCTGTATGGCCACAAGTATTTTCTACCATCCAAACAAGCTTTTGTGGAGAATTTTGGGAGGTATAAAGTAAACATGTAAAATATGGGAGAGTGTGCTTCTGTGCTATAATATAATCATGAAAATAAATAAAATAATCTTCAATTTTCTTGTTATTTTGACTTTATCTTTCCACGCACAAGCTTTGGAAATTAGACTTGATGAAAGTTTGGAACAAAGTAAAAAAGAGGTCTTGCTAAAATTTATAGCTGAGACGGCAAAAGAATCAGACAATGAAAACCCAGGCTCTCTAAATATCTTTCGTAAAAATATAAATTCTAAATTTATATATTATAAAGCAGGAGATAAAATAACAACAGCTAATGGTCAGATGAGTGTTATTGTGCCAAATGGATATTTTTTTATTACGAAAGGGCAAGCCGATGTCTTTGATAAATTAATTTCTAATGAAAATTATAATGAAGAACTAAACAAACTTTCTTTGGTAGGAATAATCTCACAAAACAATAATATAGTCGACGGTAAATCGCATACTTTAGCTTACGTGTATTATGATAATAGTGTGGGATATGTTTCCGATAAAGATTCAAAAGAAATTAATAATGAAAAATTTGCGACAGAGCTTTATGATTCATTTATAGCAAACGAAAAAGAAAAAACAATAGAGCAGAATAAGTTCGAAAATTTACAATGGTTATTGAAACCCAATTTTGATGATCAAAATAAGTCCTATTCTTATTCTTGGAAATTTGACCAAAAAAGTGAAGACAAAATTTATACAACTGTAAATACAAATTTAATAAAATTAAATAAACAAGGGTATAACTTGAATATTGTTGCCGCAGATATAAAAGACAAAGATGAAATACCTACATTTCTTCTGAGTTTAAATCAATCTATTGTCTTTACAGATGGTAACAAATACTCTGATTTTGTTTCAGGTGTAGACAAAAAATCTTCCATGACAATAGCAGGTTTAGCAGCTGGAGCAATTGGGCTAAAACTAGCTGCAAAGCTAGGATTTCTGGCAATATTTTTGAAATTTTCAAAAATATTAATTATACCAATCGTATTATTTTTTGGGAAAATAAAAAGTTTTTTTATAAATTTATTTAAAAGAAAAGTAAATTAAAATTTATGAATTATAATCAATTTCTGTCAAAAATATTTTTCAAAGTTTCTGAGGGAATATTTTATTCCTTCTTGGTTTCAGTTTTGCTTTTTTATAGTGGGATATTGTCACGCTTATTAAATTCTCCATTATCGATCTATTTGTATTTTATTTCTTTTGCATTGCAACTAGGAACAGTATTTTATTTGTCAGCCAGAGTTCATAAAATGAGAAAAGTAAAATTAGACTGGTCATATACATTTTATTGTTTTTTGTCTGGCACAACACTCTCTGTCATTTTTGCAGTTTATGACTCTGCTAGTATATTGGTAACATTTTGTGTTGCAGCGACTCTCTTTTCAGTTTTAGCATTTGCTGGGGACAAAATTAAAAAGGATCTTACT
>JAYTYL010000027.1:0-1528 GCA_043742405.1 bacterium | reverse complement strand
CCCGGAAATCGGAATCAATTTTGGCATAATTCTATGAAAAATCCAATTGATGAAAACCTACAAAACTATTTAATTTAAAATCTTTTCTAAAAAACTTTTTTTCTACCTCTAATGAAAGTTTTACAACTTCATTTAATCTTTTATAAAGCTCTGGTAGAGTTTTAGCTTGGGTGTAGCAAGAACGCAAAGATGGTACAATTCCAACATAAAATCCACTTTCATCTTTTTCTATTAATGCAAAAATTTTCTGATTTTTTAACATAATTAAATTATATAGATATTTGAAAAAAAGTCAAGAATATAGTATAATACTCCACATATGAACATACTTCATCTAATACAAATTGCTACAGTTCTCTTTTCAGTATTAACAATCGGACTCATAATAATGAACCAACCGCAGAGTGGGGACAATTTTGGGTCGAGCGAATCTTTCATTACCACCCGTCGTGGAATGGAAAAACAAATACACACACTCACAATTATCTCTTCTGTAATACTCTTAGTACTGGTCCTGGTTTCGCAAATACTAAAATAGTGAAATGTCACCTTTTTTAAATAAACTTCTGTCGCCAAAAGAAATGATTTTTATTTGTTTTCTTTTTTTCATTTCTTTTTTGGGACTGATTTTTCTAATTTCCGAAACTACTAACTTAATAAAAAGTAAAAGAGTTATTTATGCTGGAACTATTACTGAAGGTCTTGTTGGAAACCCTAAAATTGCAAGCCCACTAGGTACCCATAACCAAGTTGATAAAGATTTAAACAAGCTTCTCTACTCTCCCCTAATCCAAAACGTAGCTGACGACAAGTTTGACTTGGTACTAGCAGAAAGTGTTTCAAAAAGCCAAGACGGTCTAACTTACAGAGTAAAATTAAAAGACAAAATCTTTTTTCAAAATGGGAAGGAAATTCTTACCGATGATGCTATTTTTAGCTTAGAAAATACTTTTATAGATAGAGATTTCATTTTAGAAAAAATAGATAGCAGAAGTTTTAATTTGAAGATTAAAAAAAATACTAAAGAAAATATCTTTGATAAATTGTCGGTTTCTGTTGTTTCTAAGAATACGAAAGCCGAACTTACATTCTCGAAAGATGTGGTCGGGTCTGGATTTTTTAGAATCAAAGATTTGTTTAAGGATAATGAAGGAAATATCACAAAAATTTATTTAACTAGGTTCGACAACGGTTTGGCAAAAATACCCTATATCAAAAATTACAATGTGAATTTCTACAAAGACGACGCTTCCGCATTCACTGCTTTACAAAATAAAACAATAGATATTCTAGGTGGTACAACCGGCACAAATATTGCAAAAATAAAAGACGACACATCTTTTAATATTGAGACCAGTGACCTGCCAAACAACATTGCCCTGTTTACCAACGTCTCTAACAATAAATTTTTACAAGACCAAAATTTACGTAAAATTCTCAACTCTTCAATAGACAGAGCTAGTTTAGTAAACCAAGTGTTGGGAGGGTTTGGTAAACCGGAAGAAAATATATTGGGTGAAAACAATCA
>JAYTYL010000026.1:0-2648 GCA_043742405.1 bacterium | reverse complement strand
GGGTCGGGGGAGATTTTGTACTATCCAGACGAATTTTCCAGTAAAATCCCCCTAACCCCCTTTGAAAGGGGGAGTAGTGCACAATTGCAAATTGCAGGTAATAAAATATTTAAAATCTTAAAAGAAAATAATCTTGAAAAAATAATTATTAAAGATTTTAATTTTGAAAAATATATAAATTTTCAAAACCCACATTTGAACAAACTAGAAGTTTTGTTTTGGTATTTAAAGTTTTTTAGGCCGGAAATAAAAGTAGAATTTGAAAGTAATTTTTTTGGCGTTTGCGAATCTTACTTCTTGGCCGAACATAAGCTTACTTCGCGCGCTTTACCCTCTCTGCGGGGGCTCCGACACGCTTCGTCACAAGCTTATGTTCGGCCCGAACCCCCCAAGAAATTTTTTGCAAAAGTTGAATTTGACGAAATGATAAATAAAGAAGTATTGGAAAAAATAGAAAGTGCAGTTGCAGAAAAAAAGAAAATTTTTGTATTTGTGATGTCGCACGGATATGCCGACAGAATATTTTGTGGCGATTGTAAAAAACAATATGAATGTGGAAATTGTAGTTTTGGGTATTCTATTTTAAATGAAGAAGAAGGGAGATTTTTGTTTTGTAAAAACTGCAAAAATAAAAAAACTCTTTTAGATGATCAATACCTCATCTGTAAATATTGTGGTAGTTGGAAAATGTTTCCTTATGGAGTAGGACTTCAAAAAGTAAAAGAACTTTTCCCAAATTCACTTTTCATAGATGAATCGCAGAAAAAAATTAGTGACAAAAAATTAATGGGTGAAGTAGAAAGTTTTAAAGAAGGTGTTTTACTTGGGAGTATGCGTATCTTAAAAGCCATCAAAGAAAAGGTCGACATGGCAGTTGTGGTTTCTGCCGGTCCACTAGTAAGAGGAGAGAATTTTGATGACAACGAAAAACTTTTGGGGCTAGTTTCAGAAATAGAAAGTATTACTAACGAAATTTATATAAATAAAAGAGAGGGAGACGAAATAAGTTTGGAAAATTATAAAGACAAAAATAAATTTGTAAAAGAGGAATTAGAAATTCGAAAGCTAGCAAATCTACCACCGTTTGCAAAAATAGTTTCTATAATCTTTGATTATAAAAATAAAAGAATTGTTGATAAGTCTTGTGAAAAATTTCAAGATAAAAAAAGTGGTGAAAAGAAGAAAGGCAGAAAGTTGGTTTATTTTTGGATAGTTCCATTGGCAGGAGTTTTTGAGATTTTAGAACTCTGCAAATTCGGCCGAGAAGTTGGCGAAGTTTGGGTTGGCAACTCTGTCCACGACTTTACTTTCAAAAAATAAATAAAAAAGACCGTCGCGAGTACGCGACGGTCCCGCCCGCGCTTCCTCATTTCATAAATGAGACTATATACGCGGCTAAGCCGATTGCAAAGGCACTTAAACTAAGCGCCCTCGCACTCCAACTAGTCGACGTTATCAGCGCCACTGGTGCCAGTATCACTGCACCGATGCTGAAAATGCCCATCAATAACTCTGTTTTCACTCCCCTTACCTCCTCTTTCTGGAAAAGCGAATTATAATATATATTTATATATATGTCAAGTGTCAAAAAATTAGTCATTATAGTAGAATGGAAATAAGAAAAAATTAAAAAAAACCAAAGAAAAAAAGAGTATGTCATTTTTTAATAACAAAATCGGGATTGATTTGGGGACCAACGAAACAGTTATTTATGTTGCTGGGAAAGGAGTTGTTTTAAATGAACCAACTATAATTGCAGTAGAAAAGTCTAGCAAAAAAGTTTTAGCTATTGGCCAAAGTGCAAAAGAGATGATAGGAAAAAACCCTGGCGAGATCTACCTGGAAACACCAATTAAAAATGGGGTAATTACTGATTACAAACTTGCAGTCAATCTACTTACTTATTTTATAAACAAAACACTTGGGAAGTACAACTTTTTTAAACCGGTTGTCATGATAAATATTGCATCATCTATTTCCTCAACCGAGCGCAGAGCAGTGATGGAAGCAGTTTTAGAAGCTGGAGCATCGGAAGTATTTGTGGTAAAAGAGCCAATACTTGCAGCTGTAGGAAGTGGAGTTGCTATAGGCGAACCAAATGGCCGAATGGTGATAAACATAGGTGCTGGCACAACAGATGTAGCCATTATTTCACTTGGTGGAGTGGTGTATTCTAAGTCTATTCGTGTGGGTGGCAATAAAATGGATGAAGCAATAATGAAGATGGTGGGAGTTCGACACAGTGTTGCTATAGGAGAACGAACGGCAGAGATAATTAAAAACAGTATTGGTTCGGCTATAGAAATAAAAGAAGACAAAGCTGTAAAAGTAAAAGGGCGTGACTTGCAATCGGGACTTCCAAATGAAATAACAGTTACCAGCAACGAAGTTGCAGAATGTTTGCGTGGAGTGTTGGTTGAAATATTGAAAGTTTCTAAAGAAGTTTTTGCAAATACTCCGCCCGAGCTTTCGAGCGACATTATTGACAATGGTATACTTTTAACGGGTGGTGTATCTCAACCTCTCCAATTTTCAAAAAGTCTTTTGCCTGAATCCTGGCAATCGGAATTGAAACACTTCTGGCAATTTCAACATTGCTTTTCTTAATTTTCGAGTTTCTTGTTCGGGCTCTGTAAGCCCCTGAGGCG
>JAYTYL010000025.1:0-1642 GCA_043742405.1 bacterium | reverse complement strand
TCCAGAAACTAAAGAAGAATTTTTAAAACTGGCAGTAGCTGGCGGGTTTAACATATAAATTTTTTAAGCCTTCGGTAGTGCAATGTAAAAAGTCGTTCCTTCTTTTTCCTTACTCTCTACCCATACAAGCGCGTGATGAGCATCGACAACTTTTTTTATAATTCTTGCGATGTAAGCTAGGTAATATTTCATTAAAAATAGTCTACCCCAAATCTAAAACTCTGCAAATATTTTTTGGCTTCCAGCGTCTACAATATATTTTTTACCATACGGCATTGATATCTGCGGATTAGTATGCCCAAAGTCCATACGTTGGACTATTGGGCAAGTCGGGTTATATTGCCTAACCACTTTTTCAATTGTAGCCATTTGGTCTTTCATATATTTTTCTCGATCATCTTTTGTTTTTGGTGCAAAAAATTCTTGAGTTTGTGGACGACCAACTAAAACTGCTTTTACTCTTTGCAAAATTCTCCTTTCCCCAAGCGCTCTAAAAACTCTGAACACATATTCAGCAGAATTTATCTCTTCACAAGTTTCTGCAAGTAAAACTATATTTTCAAATTGTTCCAGGGTTGGAATTTGAATATTGTGGCGGAGTAGTTCGTCGATAGACTCTACACACCCACCCCAAGAAATTCCCTCCACTTTCCCTTGACCTGTCCAAATAAATCCTTCATTTTTCTCGTAAATTCTTTTTTGGTCTAGTTTGTTTGGGTCGTCCCATTCCAAACCAAGGTCATTCCACTCGCTGCTTGCTTTTAGTTCAAATTTTCCTTCGTCAAACATTGCATGTTTTATGTATTCCACTGTAAAATCTTCCATTTTGTTTTGCATGGCAAATTGGGTAAAAAGTGAGGCTCCATAAAAAGATGGTATTCCATTTAACCACAAAAAATTACAAAAATGAGTATTGTCAGAAAAACCAAAAAACATTTTGGGATTTTTTACAAAAACTTTTGAGTCCAAATTTTTAACATATGTAACCTGATCATCTCCTCCTAAACTTGCAATTACACATCTTATATCTCCATCAGAAAAACAATCAACTAAATCTTCCATTCTTTCTTCTTTACTAGCCCCCACTTTTTTAGTAGCAGGGTATTCTACAGGTTCTAAACCAAAAACCTCCCTCAATCTTTTTAGCCCAAGCCCATAGACTTCTGGCCATACTCCAGGTGCTGCAAAAGATGGAGAGACAATAGCGACTTTGTCTCCTCTTTTTAATTTTGATAATTTTTGAAAGTTCATAATTACATCTTACCATATTAAAGTGTTAAAGATTTCTAAACTCTCGGTAGTGCAATGTAAAAAGTCGTTCCTTCTTTTTCCTTACTCTCTACCCATACAAGCGCATGATGAGCATCGACAACTTTTTTAACAATTGAAAGTCCTAGTCCAGAACCCTCTACTTTTCTATTTAAGACGTTGGACGCTTGGTAGAACTTGTCAAATAAGTGAGGAAGTGCTGACTCGTTTATGCCAATACCAGTATCTTTTACTGCTATCACAATGTTTTCTTCATCAGGATTTATAACATAAATAGTTACCCCGCCAGTTTCGGTAAACTTCAAAGCGTTTGAAAGTAAATTGGAAATAGCACGGTGCATGTAGCGCTTATCAAAAGTTGCAAAAGAATTTG
>JAYTYL010000024.1:0-2997 GCA_043742405.1 bacterium | reverse complement strand
AGCTAATAAAAATGTTAGAAAAAGAAAAAGACAGAAGTGACAAGGGAACACTTGTACTTTAGTATAAATAAATTTTCTATGATAAACTATTTTTATGATTAAAGTATCTGATTTTTTTTCTGAACTAAATTTAAAAAAAGATGCGCAAGTCGCAGACTTTGGGTGTGGAGGTGGAAAATTTTCAAAAATAGTTTCTAGTTTAGTTCCAGAAGGGAAAGTTTTTGCTATTGACGTTCATAAAGAAAGATTGGAATATTTAGAAGAAGAGTTGTTGAAAGAAAAAATACTAAACATAATCCCTGTGTGGGGGACTATTGAAGAATTAAATGGTACAAGGTTACGGGACAACTCTATAGATGCAATAATAATTAGCGACACTTTTTACTTGCTGCCACATAAAAAAGTTTGCATGATGGAAATGAAAAGAGTCTTGAAAAAACGCGGGAAAATTTTATTTGTGGATTGGCACCTACATCTGGGCGAGTCGGTACTACACAAAGTTTCTGTATTAAATGAGAATGATATAAGTCAGATGTTTTCTGGATTTGGTTTTGGAATTTATCCGCTAATCCACAAAGGTACGCATCAGTTTGTTTTGATAATTGAAAAAAGATAGTATACTGAAAATATGGATCAAAGTTTGCAGGGGACATTTGGAAAATATTTTATGATTGGCGGATTTGTATTGGGAGTTTTAGGAATATTTGTTTTTTCAATTTCTACTTTTGGGAAATCAGGCGTTGACTCAAGTCTGACAGGGGTAATAAAAATTTGGGGGACATTGCCAGCGGAAAAAATTAATCCTATTTTATATGAATATTCGCAAAATGCAAAAACTTATTCTGTTCAGTATGTGGAAGTTTCAGAAGACAGGATCACCAAAAAATTTATTCAAGCACTTGCAACTGACGAAGCACCAGACCTTCTTTTTGCCCCAGAAACGGTTTTGGTTCCACTAAAACAATTTGAGTACCAATTTGGTGAAGCCCTGATCAGTGAAAAAGCTTTTAAAAATCTTTATGCACGTTCAACATACAAACTCTACGGCAAAACAGGTGTATTTGCTTTTCCAGTTGCTATAGACCCATTAGTTATGTATGTAAATTTGGATATTTTAGGGAATGCTGGCTTCTCTAAACCACCAACAACTTGGGGTGACTTGCCGCTATATGTTTCTAGAGTTCTGGGCTTTGTTAACCAGTCTGGTAATTCTGTGCAGCGTGCAGTTGCGCTTGGCTCACTAAATAATGTATTACACGGAAGAGAGATTTTGCTCTCACTACTTTTTCAACTTAAAAATGATGTGATAACTCGTGGCTTTATCGAGCACATAGATAAAAATACAACTTCTTACGAAGAATCTTTTAATTCAGTTTTGGGAGATGTAAATCAGGAACTAAATATCAAAAATGACCAACTTGCTGAGCAAGTGTTCATATTTTTTACCTCTTTTGTAAATCCAAATATTAAAGATGTTTACACTTGGTCTAAAAAAGCACCTATGGATAGAGACCTGTTTGCTTCTGGCAACTTAGGACTTTTTTTTGGACTAGCTTCGGACAAGGCATATATTGATGCAAAGAATCCACACTTAAACTATGAAATTGCTCTTATTCCTGTGCCAAAAGGCGGTTCGACTTCAGATTTTAGAAATACTGGCTACACTAAAGTCTACTCTGTCGCCATGACAATCAAAACCCGTAACACGGCTCTTTCTCAGAAGATTTTACAAGACATCTCTAGTAAAGAGATGTCTGCAAAAATAGTGTCTGCTTATAACCTTGCACCAGCAAAAGAAGAAGACCTTTTGACCGACCAGACTGACCCTGTAAAAGATATTGTCTACAGATCTGCTGAGCGTGGAGATATTTTGATGGAGCCTATACCAAATCTTATCAATGACATCTTCTCACAGGTAATAGAAGCAATTTCTGGCTCTCGCCAAACTCCAAGCGAGATAATTAAGAATGCGCAAGACGAGCTTACTAGGCAATTAAAATAATATGAAAAATTTTAAGAAATCTTTTTTAATTATATTTTTGGGAACACTTCTACTATGTTCAAATATTTTCGTAGCAGAAACTAGTGCCAGAGGTTTATTTGACACTTTCAATGATGGTGACTGTAAAACAGACACCGTTTTACCAGTACTTGTAATTTGTGGGAGAAATAAAACCTCGGCAGAAGGAGTAAATTCAAGCTGTACAAAATATACAGAACCTTGTACTTTTCCAGATCTTATAGAAATCGTTGCAAGGGTAGTTGTCTTTTTAATTTTGTTGGCACTTTTGATTGTGCCACTTATAATAATATATACAGGTGCAATGTTAATAGCAATACAGAAATTTTCTATTGGAGGAATTTCTACAATTCAAGATTTGAAGGATAAGTTTATGGTGAGGATTTTGTATTTTATTTTGCTACTCGCAGCTTGGCTTATTGTGCGCACAATAGTTGGTGTATTTCAAGTAAACTCAAATATAAACACTTTTCTTTTAGATGAAAATGGGCAGAGAATTAAAGCGAGTCAAATAATTATTAAGAATTAGTATGATAAACTGTAAGTTATGAAAAAGTTTTTAATAAATCTGCTTGTGCTAATAATAATTATCTCTCCCGTAATTGCCTTAGCGGTAGGAAAAGATATTGGCTTGCAAAACCCGATTGGTGTGAGTAGTATTTCCGAGCTGATTTTAATAGTCGTGCGAGTTGTTCGATATATTTTGATACCATTTGTAGTTATAGCTATTATGTATTCTGGCTGGTGTTACCTTGTTGGGGCACAAGGATGGTTTGGGTACACGCTATCTTACGCACATAAAGTCATTAAATCAACTTTAATCGGAGCATTTATTATTTTATCGGCCGAACTTATTGCACAAGTAATTGGCAATACTATAAAAACGCTTACAAATTAAAATCAATTTGACATAAAGATTGCTATTTGACAAGTTTTGGTTAAATATGATATGATGATACTATCAGACCAGTGAGATA
>JAYTYL010000023.1:0-24072 GCA_043742405.1 bacterium | reverse complement strand
AGTAAAATCACAGAAAATTCTATAACTAAAAACCCAGACAATAGTTATAGTGTAAATATTGAAGGAGTGCTGGCTACCATACCTAAAAAGTTGAGAATTACCATGTATATAGAAAACACACCCACCTATACTTATTTAGGTGATGGAGTGAGTGGTCTTAAAATTGGAAAAGTGCAACTTAGTACAAAGTAGAGGGTTCTCAATTCAGGTAGAATGAGTTTTGCTAGAATTTTAGGACGAAATCTATTTTAGTTTGTTCCCGAGAAACCAAAAGAAACTACCTTATTGCTAGTAGTGCCTCGATTCTTTCCTCTGTTGGAGGATGGGTCATAAAAAGTTTTTTGAACCAAGAAGTTACTTTTGTTTTTCCAGCTACACTGAAACCATTTTTCTCAGGCTCTGAAATAAATAAATGAGAAATAGATGGATTTAAATTTTGCATTCCGAAAGGAAACTTGGAAATTTTCTCTAGTGCTGAAGCCAATGCTTTTGGATAGTTTGTCAACTCTGCGCCCGAGGCATCGGCGGCAAATTCACGACGACGAGAAACGGCAAGCTGAATAATAGTTGCTGCAAGTGGAGCCAGAATCATTATCATGAGAGTAGTTGCAATACTTAAAATAAGATTCTTATTTTCCTGACTATTGCTTGGTGAGAAGTAATACATCATATTGGCTGCCGTTTGTACTAGGTTTGCTACCACTGCCACAATTGTCATAAGAAGAGTATCTCGGTTCATGACATGTGAAAGCTCATGGGCTGCAACACCCTCTAACTCTGATTTGTCTAGGAGACTTAATATACCTGTGGTAAAAGCTATGGCGGAGTTTTCAGGGTTTCTACCTGTTGCAAAAGCATTTGGACTTGGGTCGTCAATAATGTAAATTTTAGGCATCGGGAGCGAAGCGCTCGAAGCTAGTTTCTGTACCATATTTTTTAAATCTCCATTTTCGTTTTCCTTCAGCGGCCTGGCATTTGCCATTTTAAGGACCATTTTGTCAGAAAACCAGTAAGACCAGACCGACATGCTTATGGAAAATAGTGATCCAAGCCAAAAGAATAGCCGATTGTTAAAATAGTTCGCTAGCCAAAACCCGATAGCTCCTACTAAGAGTGAGAATGTTAGTAAGAAAAACCAAGTTTTCCAAGTGTTGGCAGAATGTTGTTTATGTGTTGTACTGTTCATGGTTACATTATCATATTCTTTTCTATAAAATAAGCAATATTGACAAAGTGCAATCAAAGTTGTTTAATAAATTTAAGTTACTTCCCCATTTTTTAAATAAATGTTATCATATTTAAATACAAAATAAATATAGCAAAATAAAAATATGAATCCAAACATTGAACACAAGAGACATACTCTAGCGCACTTACTAGCAGCTGCAGTTTTGGAAATTTACCCTACAGCAAAAAGAACCATTGGTCCAGCGATAGAAAATGGTTTTTATTTTGATTTTGACTTCGGTATAGAAAAAATAACTGAAGCAGACCTTAAAAAAATAGAAGATAAAATGGTAGAGATATTGCCAAGCTGGGTAGATACAAAAAAAGAAATGCTCACAAAAGAAAACGCGCTCACTTTTTACCCTGAGAACCCTTATAAAGCAGAATTGATAAATGAATTCTCACCTGCCGGTGAGGAGCTTTCTTTTTATAAAAATGGAAATTATTCCGACCTTTGTCGTGGTGGTCATTGTGAATTCCCCGCAGAGGAGATTTTACCAGGTTCATTTAAACTTGAAAAATTGGCCGGCGCATACTGGCGTGGCAATGCTGAAAATACTCAACTAACTCGTATTTACGGTCTGGCCTTTGACACAAAAGAAGAGCTTGAAAAATACATTTGGCAACAAGAAGAGGCAAAAAAACGAGATCATAGAATTTTGGGACCCAAACTCAAACTTTTCACAACTTCTGACTTGGTTGGTGCAGGCCTACCACTTTTTCAAAAGAATGGAAATATTTTGCGACGTGAATTGACTGAATATTTGTGGAGCTTACATAAAGAACATAATTATGAGTGGGTTTGGACTCCACACATGACAAAAGAAGCACTTTACCAAATTTCTGGACACGCAGGACACTACTTGGAAGATATGTTTTCTGTCTTTGGAGGGACTTCAAAGGAAAAATTTTGGATGAAGCCTATGAACTGCCCTTTCCATATGGAACTTTTTAAAGACAATCAATTTTCATATAGAGATATGCCAGTCAGATATTTTGAGCCTGCAACTGTTTACCGTGATGAAAAATCTGGCCAACTTGGAGGTCTTACAAGAGTAAGAGCACTTACCCAAGATGATGGTCATGTAATATGTAGAATTTCTCAGATTGAACAAGAGGTGGATATTATTCTAGAAGCTCTACACAAATTTTATAAAGTTTTCGGAATGCTTGACTCCTATAAAGTACGACTTTCACTGGGAGACCAAGACAAGAGTAAGTGGTTAGGAACCGATGAAAATTGGAAAATAGCAGAAGATGCACTGAGAAGTATTTGCAATAAGCACAATCTTCCATACTTTGAAGGTGTGGGCGAGGCTGCTTTCTATGGTCCAAAACTAGACTTTATGTTTAAAGATGCCATAGGCAGAGAATGGCAGTTGGCGACTATTCAGTGTGATTTTAACCAACCAGAAAGATTCAAATTGTCATTTGTAAATGAAGATGGAAAAGATGAACAACCTGTTGTAATTCATCGCGCAATTGCAGGTTCACTGGAAAGGTTTTTGGGAGTAATGATAGAACACTTTGCGGGAGCATTTCCAGTTTGGCTTTCCCCTACCCAAATTACAATTGTTCCTGTAAAAGCCGAGCTTCACAACAAATTTGCAAACGAAATTTATAAAAGTTTGAAAGAGAAAAATGTAAGAGTAAGCCTCGACGATAGAAATGAGAGTTTAGGGAAAAGAATTCGCGCAGCAAAAGACATGAAAGTTCCCTATGTAATTGTAATTGGTGACAAAGAAAGAGATTCACAGCTTCTTACAGTTGAAGGCCGGACAGAGAAACTAGAAAATATAAGTGTTGAAGATTTTGTTAATAGAATTTTAGGTGAGATAAAAGACAGAACTTTGAATTAATTTTCTAATTTGCCACCACTAGAATCTTTGTTTATTACAATTCGAATTATATCTCTTAGCTTTGTTAAAAATATTATTAATTTTTTTCTATTTACATTTGGTTTGAGTTCCAATATTTTTGTTGAGGTGTCTATTCTATAGAATAACCCCAAAACACTTGTCATTAATTTTTCACTCTCAGCTTCAGCATCTACAACTAGGATTTTTGTCTCACCTATGCCACCAAATACTTCAAGCCACCTCGTAAAACATCTGAAGAAGTAGTCAAACTTTTTTTTGACGACTTCTTCATCCAAATCAGTAAATAATTGTAAGAACTCATTTTCGACATACTCACAGAAAACCAATATATCGTCCCTATAATATTCTGTAAAATTTTTTATTTCAAAACTGTAGTCAAACTGTTTACATTCCTCCAACTCCAATTCTTCAGCTTTCTCATTTAATCTGTCAAACCAATCATTGATATCATCTGCGGTTTTGTTTGAGATTTCTCGCTCTGTCGTATTGTGATGAGATGATAATAAAAAACTACGAATCTGAGTACTAACCTTACTTTGAAATTCGTCAAACGATATGGAATCTTGGTGTCCTTTATAAAATTTTATGAACTTAAATTTTAAGCTCAGAATAAATTTATCGTATTCCTTTTTATCCCACAAATTAATGTATGGATCCTGTCTAATAATACTATATAGCTCTTGCTCAAGTCTTTGGATTGAAGAAATATTTTCATGGTTCATGGCTCTATCTGGTCTGAATGACATATCTTTTACTTAATGGTATTATATAGTGAAATTTATGAAAATACTAGCCATTGAGACATCTTGTGACGAGACAAGCATTGCACTTATTGAGAAGTTAGAAAATAGTGATAGTGTTTTAAGTTATAAGATTCTCTCTCATGAGACAATATCGCAAATAAATTTACATAGAGAGCACGGTGGTGTGTACCCGCAACTTGCAAGGCGTGAACATGAAAAAAATCTTGTTCCGCTTTTACATAAAGTTTTAAGTGATACAAATATGTTAGAAGTGGACGACCTTGCACACGAAAGAATTATAGAAATACTTGGTGCAGATATAGAATTGTTAGAAAGGTATCCAGATTTGAAAGAAAATGTTTTTGATTTTTTTTCAAAATTTAGGTTGAAAAAAGATATAGAAATTGATTTTATAGCTGTGACAAATGGCCCAGGCTTACCACCCGCACTTTGGGTAGGAGTAAATTTTAGTAAAATTGTAGCTATGCTACTCTCCAAAACATCCATGAACAGAATCTCTATTTATCCTATTAACCACATGGAAGGACATATCGTGGGAGGAATTTCACAAAGAGTGGACAATATTATTGCCTTACCACAACTCGGTTACCCCGTGCTTGCACTTCTGATTTCTGGTGGACATACCGAGCTTGTACTAAGTAGGGAAAGTCAAAAGTATGAAAAAATAGGAGAAACACAAGATGATGCTTGCGGTGAAGCTTATGACAAAGTGGCAAGAATGCTGGGACTTCCCTATCCTGGTGGCCCAGAAATAGGTAAGCTTGCAAAGATAGGCAGAGAGAAAAAAAATTTACCATTAAACTTCCCTCGGCCAATGATTTATTCTAAAGATTTAAATTTCTCATTTTCTGGAATCAAAACCCACATACTATATTTTCTTCAGAAGCTAGTAACTATAAACGAAGATTTAAAAATACAGGTTGCAACAGAATTTGAAGAAGTGGTAAAAGATATTTTGATTTATAAAACTAAAAAAGCTGTGGGGGAATACAACATTCAGACTTTGGTTGTCGGTGGTGGTGTGGCCTCAAACAGCTATTTAAAAGAAATTTTTCAAAGCCTAGCCAAAGAATTAAGCATCGAGCTGTTTTACTCTGCAAAAGATTTGGCAACCGACAATGCACTTATGATAGCACTTACCTGCGCCTTACAAATAGAAAGCAAAAAAAGTCCCAGTTTGGACTTTATTGCAAGAGGTTCTAGAAAGTACGAGTGGAGTTAGCTTTTTATACAGAAAGAATTTTAACTTCAAAATACGGTTGCTTGTGGCCATTCTTTTTTGCCCAGCGAGACTTTGGCATATATCTTAAAACTGTGACTTTGTCATGTCTTGCAATTGCTGTTATCTCTGCTTCTACTTTTCCAGTTGTTGTGGGCGTACCGAGATCTACCTTATCATCAGTAAAGGTCGCTAATATATTATCAAAAACTACTTTAGAGCCAACTTTAAAATCGCCGATAATTTTTTCAATTTTTAATTTGTCACCCACTTTGGTGATATATTGTTTTCCTCCTGTTTTAACTATTGCGAATTTCATATTTCAGTAATTATAGCATGAAATTTTTCATCTTACAAGTGTCTACGGATTGCAAAAACAGAACCCATAAAACCAATGAACATTCCAAAAAAAATGTTTCCTATAATAAAAAATTGGATATTTTGCACATACCAATTTAGTAAATTGAATCCGTAAAAACCGACTGTGTACGGCGAAATGTAGAGCGCAATAAAATAAAGCGAAACTAGAGACATAATTGCCCCCAGAAAGCCTGAAAACATGCCCATAATAGCAGTTGGACCAATGATTAGTATGTTTGATGCTCCGACGAGTTTCATCACTTTTATTTCGTCCCTATCGCCTTGTGTTGCAAATCGAAGAGCAATGTAAGATATAAAAAGCAGGATCAAAGACAAGGCAATAATAATTATCCCAAAAATAATTCTGCCCTTAGCAAGCATGTTGCCAAATTTATTTATTGCCACTTCGTGATTTTCATAGGAAATACTTTCTATAGGTTTTTGATCTATATTGTTATCAACATTTTTATAAGCTTTGTTGATTGTTTCTATATCAAAATTAATAGTTTTATAGTCTTCTGGTTTTTTAGCAAAAACAACTATTGATGGTCCAAATGGATTTATACCAGTTTCTTCTAGGGCAGAAAGTGCAAGTGAGTCATTTGCATGTCTTAGTTTAAAAGCATCAAGAGCCTGTGTTGAAGATATGTACTCAGTCTGCGAAACCGCCTTCATGTTCTCTATTTTTTTTACAATATCATCTATGAAGTTTTGCGAAGTCTTTGCATCAAAATAAACAACAATATTTAGCTTGCTATTTAGTTCTCCTACAAGGTTGTTTGCCATTGCATATCCGAATAAGACAATGGATGAAAAAGTTATTACTACGAAAAAAAATAATATCAACGGTATAAAGACGTGAGTCATGCGGAAAGATTTCTTTATTCCACCGGTAACACCCCTACTCAAATTTCTTAAAAATTTTTGCATATATTTATTATATAACAAAATTAATAGATTCACTATGCACAATTTTATTGTGCTCATCGTGTACGACTCCACCATCTGCGATATTGATTTTTCTTGCACCTTTGGTGTACTGAACTAGTCTTTCGTTATGAGTTGTCATAATAACTGTGGTTCCTAAAGCGTTTATAGCTTTCAAAACTTGTAAAATTTCTTTTGCTGCTTCCTCATCAAGACTTCCCGTTGGTTCGTCCGCCAAAATAACTTTTGGTCTAGAAACAAGTGCACGACCAATAGCAACTTTTTGCTTTTCACCACCAGAAAGTTCATTTGGAAAATGATCTTTTCTTTGTTCTAGGCCCACTATTTTTATAACCTCCATAGTGTCCATAAAAATATTTTCATCACTTTCTCCCATAACTTCAAGTGAAAAGGCAATATTCTCAAAAGCTGTTTTGTACGGAAGTAGTTTATAATCTTGAAAAATTGCACCCAGGTCCCGGCGATATTTTTTAAGTTGTCCACCAGACATTTTATCTAAATCTATTCCTTCATAAAATACATCGCCCTCAGTTGGTGAAACCTCATTCAAAATTAATTTTAGGAAAGTTGTTTTTCCACTACCTGCTTTTCCTGTCATAATTACAAATTCACCAGGCTCGATGTCTATGTTTAAGTCTTTAAATACTGGAACACTTGTCTTGTAAGATTTATGAACATTTTTAAAAGAAATCATGTTTTAGCTTTTTCAGTAAACAGTCTAGCATATTTTTACAAAAACAACTCCAATTTTACACCATTTAATACCGCGTCAACATTTGACGTCTCCACGTTTGTACGGTGGTCTTTTACAAGTTTGTAAGGGTGTAAAGTGTAAGTTCTAATTTGGCTTCCCCACTCTATTTTTTGAGCTTTATCAAAGTCGGGAGCCATGCTTTTTTCTATTTCTTTTTGGAGCTTTTCGTTTAAAACGTATAGTTTTCCCGCGAGTTCTTCCAGTGCAATCTCCTTATTCTGAGCTTGTGATCTTTCTGTAGAAATATCTACACGTAAACCTGTAGGAATATGTTTTATCTGAACTGCAGTCTCTCTTTTGTTTACGTTTTGACCACCAGCTCCGCCCGATTTTGTAAAATTGATTTCCAAATCTCTCTCCTCCATCTTAAAATTTTCTTTTGTTAACTTCGGTAAGACTTCTATGTAGGAAAAGCTAGTTTGTCGCAGTTCATTTTTTCCAAATGGTGAAAGGCGAATCAGCCTATGAACCCCACTTTCACCCTTTAAAGTTTTGTAAATACTTTTTCCAACTATCTCAAAGGAAATATTTCGAAGTCCTCCTACACTGTTCTCATTTTTATTTAAAATAAAAGTTTTCCAACTTTGCATTTCTGAATACTTAAAATACATTTCAAACAACATTCTTGTCCAATCCTCAGCATCGTCACCACCTGCGCCTGAAAATATGTTTATGATCGCCCCACCCTTCAAAATCTCTTCTTCCTCTCTTTGTTTCTTTTTTAGCTCTTCATATTTCTTTACCTCCTCTTTTGCACTCACTACGTCCAGCCAAAAATCATCTCCCGACATTTTCACTTCCAATTCTTCGATTTGTTTTTGTAAATCAGAGTTCATTTTTATATATTTCTTATTAGTCCACACTTTTCTCTTACCTCTGCCATCTTCTCTTCAGCAACTTCCTTTGCTTTTTCTGCACCATTTTTTAGAACTCCAAATACTTCTTCGTCTGTAATCTTGTCTCGCTTTTCACGCATCGGCGTTACAAACTCAATTATTTTATGTGCTAATTCTTTTTTCAAATCTCCATAGCCTACACCACCATTTTCCAATTTACTTCTAAAAATAATTATTTCTTCTTCACTTCCAAAAAGTTTATAAAGATTAAAAATATTATTTGTGTCGGCATCTTTTTTGTCTTCGGGGTTTCCTGAGTCAGTTACAATATTCATACAAATTTTTGTAATATCTTCATCGCTCGCAAAAAGTGGAATGTGGTTTTTATAACTTTTACTCATTTTGCGTCCATCTATTCCTGGTACAATACCAAGTTCATTTGAAATCATTGGTTCTGGAAGTTTAAAAATTTCTTGACCATTCCCAAAAATATTGTTGAATTTTCCGGCAATGTCGCGTGCATATTCTACATGTTGTTTTTGGTCTGCACCTACTGGGACAAAATCGGGGCTGTAAAGTAAAATATCTGCCGCCATTAACACTGGATATGTAAAAAGTCCGACATTGGGCTCCAAACCATTGGCAAGTTTGTCTTTATATGCAACTGCACGCTCCATATAAGGAACTGTTACCAGACAGTTAAATATCCAGTACAACTCTGGGTGAGCTGGGACGTCGGACTGTAAAAATAAAGTTACCTTATCTCCGTCTAGTCCACATGCTAAGAAATCTTTCACCAAGTCAATAGTATTTTCTTTTAGATTTTGCATATCTTGCACAGAAGTAAGTGAGTGAAGATTGGCAACAAAAGCAAAAACCTCATAGCCAGAATTTTGCATATCCACAAACTGCTTTATAGCGCCAAAATAGTTTCCAATATGAGACTTTCCGGTAACTTGCAAGCCACTAAGCATTCTTTTTTTCATAAGCATGATTATAACACAATTCTAAAATTCCTTTTGTAATTGCTCTATTAGGTCTTTTTGTTTTTGAGTTAAAAACTCTCCTTTTTTTAAATGCACTTTAGCGTACAGAGTTTTATTTTTAACTATCAAATTCTTTTCCTGTTTTACTCTTATTTGTATATACAAATCACCACTTTCTCCATTTTTTACCGATTCTCCGTAGCCACGCATAGTCAAATTCCCCCCATCTTCAACACCAGCGTGTATTGGGATATTCAGCTCTTCTTTTTTTTGTTTTACACCATATCCCTTACATTCGGTACACTTTGTATCTGAGATTTTCCCCTCGCCCTCACAATCTATGCAAATAGTCTGTGATTGAAAATTTCCAAAAATAGTTCTAGAAATTTTGGTCACTTTGCCTTGCCCTTTGCAAGTTTTGCATTCATGTTTTTTAGAATCGGGCTTTGCGCCGTCGCCTCTACAGGTCTCACATTTTGCCGTTCTTGCATAATTTATTTTTTTGGTTGCACCTTTAAAAACCTCTTCGAGCGATATTTCTATTAAAACTTGCAAATCTTCGCCACGATTTTTTCGTCCTGAATTCTGACTACCAAATAAGTCACCAAAGTCAAACTGAAAGCCCCCCCCTCCGCCAAAGTTTGAAAAGTCACTAAAATCAAAACCTTCGAATCCCCCACTTTGGTGGTTTTGAGACCCACCTGCACCACTTGTTTGCTGTCCGGCAGTAGCTCCTGTTCTGTCGTAAGTGTTACGCTTTTTGTCGTCGCTCAAGACTTGGTAGGCTTCATTTACTTCTTTAAACTTCTCATCTTTCCCTTGGTTTTTGTCTGGATGATGTTGGTGTGCCAATTTGTAAAAAGCTTTTTTTATTTCTTCTTTGCTTGCTTTTTTATCAACACCCAATATTTTATAATAGTCTTTTGACATTATACTTTTGGTTCCTCTGTAGGAGCTTCATCAGGAGAATTTTCTTTTGCAGCTTCTCCTTCCTTAGCTATTTTACTCATTTCTTCACCTATTTTTTGCATTGAAGTAGAGAGATTTTCAGTTTCTTTTTTTATTTCTTCTAAGTTTGAGCCAGACTTAACTTGGTTTACTTTTGCAACTTGATCCTCTACTTCTTTTTTAGTTTCGGCAGATATTTTCCCCTCGGCATCTTTTAAAGCTTTCTCTGCGGTGTGTACCATTTGTTCAGCCATGTTTTTAGAGTCTACCGTTTCTTTTTTTATTTTATCTGCTTCTGCATTTACTTCAGCATCCATTTTCATTTTCTCTATTTCTTCTTTAGAAAGTCCACTCGATGCTTCAATGCGAATAGTTTGCTCTTTTCCACTTGTCTTGTCTTTCGCTGTAACATTTAAAATGCCATTTGCGTCTATGTCGAGCTTTATTTCTACCTGGGGAACTCCTCGTGGTGCTGGAGGAATACCGTCAAGGTTAAACATTCCCAAAGACTTGTTGTCTGTTGCCATTGGTCTCTCACCTTGCAACACATTTACCGAAACAGATGTCTGGTTGTCACTTGCAGTAGAGAAAATTTGCGAAGCTTGGGTAGGAATGGTCGTATTTTTTTCGATAAGCTTTGTCATTACTCCACCCATAGTTTCTATACCAAATGAAAGTGGGATAACATCCAGCAAAAGAATATCTTTTATATCACCTTGCAACACTCCTGCTTGTACTGCAGCACCTAGTGCCACTACTTCATCGGGGTTTATAGACCTGTTTGGGTCCTTACCAAAGAAAGACTTCACAGCCTCAACAATCATTGGCATTCTAGTTTGCCCACCTACCATTATCACTTCTTGAATATCAGATTTTGAAAAGCCCGAGGCTTCCAGACATCGTTTTGTTATTTCTGAAGCCCTATCTACAAAAGGTTGAGAGAGTTTTTCTAGCTGTGTTCGCGACATTTTCATTAGTAAATGTTTTGGACCATTGGAATCACTTGTAATAAATGGAATATTTATTTCGGCGTCAGATGTTGTAGAAAGTTCATGTTTTGCTTTTTCAGCAGCTTCGTCTACTCTTTGCAAAGCTAGAGTATCTTTAGATACATCTATTCCCTCACTTTTTTTAAACTCATCTATTATGTATTTTACAATTGCTTGGTCAATGTCTCGCCCCCCTAAATGAGAATCACCATCTGTACTTTTTACTTCTACCACGTCAGCCGAAACTTCCAAAATAGAAATATCAAAAGTTCCACCACCGAAGTCATAGACCGCTATTTTTTGATTTTGTTTCTTGTCAAAACCATATGCAAGTGCTGCAGCGGTAGGCTCGTTAATAATTCTTTTCACGTCGAGTCCAGCTATTGCTCCTGCATTTTTAGTAGCTTGTCGTTGAGCATCATTAAAGTACGCTGGTACAGTTATTACAGCTTCGGTTATTTTTTCACCAAGTTTTGCTTCTACATCGGTTTTTATTTTTTGTAAAATCATAGCCGAAACTTCTTCCGGTCTGTAACTTTTATCTCCAAGTTTTACCAGTGCGCCGCCCTGAGCATCTTTTTCAAGGGTAAATGCAACTTTACCAATGTCATTTGAAACTTCTTTATCAGAAAAAGAGTGCCCCATGTAGCGCTTTACTCCATAAATAGTATTTGTAGGGTTGGTCACACTTTGTCTTTTTGCAAGTTGTCCCACAAGTCTGTCACCGTTTTTGGCTATAGCAACTACAGACGGTGTAGTGCGATTTCCTTCTATATTTTCCATTATTTTTGGAACACCTGCTTCTATTATTGCTACAGCTGAGTTTGTAGTTCCAAGGTCAATTCCTATTATTTTTGCCATATTTTTGCTTTAAATTTATTAATTTTCTACTAATACATCTTCTATAAACCAATTCACCTTTTTTGTCAAGCGTCTTCCTTTCCTCTCTCTCCCTCTTTAGCATCCATAAGTTCAATAGGTAGCCCAAATTCAAATTCTAACTGACTTTCATTCCCAACCTCAGTTTTAATTTCAATACCAATTTGATGTGGATCTATTTCTATAGCAGAAGTGGTTGTGATTCCTCTGGTCGGAGCTAAATATGAGTCTGAAATACCCACAACCCCATCTTCATCATATTCTATGTGTTGACCAGTTGCCATAAATTTTATTTCTTAATATATATTTTAACTTTCGCGGGTCTTAATAATTTGCCATGTAAAGTATACCCCGTTTGTACAAGCCCAGCAACTTTGTGGTCTTTTGTTGCGTCCTCAGTCACTACCTCCTCGGTACTTTCCATTTCGCTCGTACTAAAGTCACTATTTTCTGAAGGTATAATCTCTTTTAGTCCAGCATTTACCACAACATTTTTGAGATTTGTAAATATATACTCTACTCCCACTCTCCAGTTCTGGTCTACTTTCTCCCAGATTTCTTTATTTCGCTTTGCCATTTCAAAATTATCAAAGCTTGGAATTATTTCTTCCAATAAGCTTATGTTTGCAAATTTCACAGTGTCTGCAAATTGTGTTTGCATTTGCTTTTCTTTGTTTACCATTTCTGCACGAGACCTTTGCCAGCCGTCCAAATTTGTCTTTGCCTCTTCGGTCTTTTCTTTCAATTTTATTCGTAAATCTTTTAATTTATCTTTGAGTGATTTTTCATCCCCTGTTTCATCCAAATTCACAAACTCAACATCTTCAACTATTTCTTCAATATTATTATTTATCATATACTCTCGATTATATTTAAAATTATCCACTTGTCAAGTTTACAAAATATACTATACTAGAAAATATGAATCTAAAATATTTCTTTACAATTTTTGTTTCAGTCTCTACACTCTTTTTACTCACTATATATTTTTACAAAAAAGAATCTGTACTGACAGTTAGCTACTCTGGAATATCATTTGACGCGGAGCATTTTGCTACCGGTTCTCGTGCTTTATTTGCACAAACAATTTCAATTGTTTCTGATGAAGTAAAGCAGGCCGACAAAATTCTTTTTTCACAAAGAGAAATAACTGGTGGTGGGAATGGTCCAGGCTGGGTCATTTCTCTTTTAGAGTCACAACCTAACATATTTACAGGTAGAGTAATAATTGACGATGGAGTGTACCAATACCCAGTTACTCTAGTAGAAGCACAAACAAATATTTTAGTTGGAAACATGAAGTCTGTAACTGGAACAAAAGAGTCTTTGACTCTTAAAAAGGAGGATAGAACTTGTACAGATGAAGAAGGAAATAATTTTGAGTACACCTTGACTGGCTTTTACGGCAAAACAGAAATCAAAGGTTGTGGTGGAAAACTATTAAAATAAGTCAATTAATCCAAAATAAAAATTTTAAGAATTGTTTAGCATTCGGCGTGAGTTTTTCTTTCATGTACTGAAATGTTCCACGTGGGTTTAGTTCTGAAAGAGTTGGGTAAGCATGAACAGTATTGAAAATACTTTCCACCGGCAAGTTGTACTCGATTGCTAAAACCCACTCTGTAATAAGTTCACCTGCATGCGGAGCCACAATTGTCACACCTTCTATTTTTCCTTTTTTTCCAACTAGTACTTGTATAAATCCTTCCTCATCTACTTTTCCCGTCTTAGCTCTATCCACATGTTCTAATTTTGTAACATATTCTTTGTACTCTGTACCTTTCTCTATCAAATCTTTTGTGTATTTGCCAACATGCGCAACTTCTGGGAAAGTATAGGTAACCCACGGGAAAGCCGTCGGCATACTTTTCTTTTTCTTCCACCAAAACATTGTGGGTATCAACATGTTCCGCAAAACAGCTTTTGCTTGGTAGCCGGCTGCGTGAGTAAAAAGCATTTTCCCGTTTACATCTCCTATAGCATAAATTTTTTTATTGGAGGTTTGCAAATATTCACTTATCTCAATTCCTTTTTCAGAAAATTTTACGCCTGCTTTTTCCAAATCTAAATTCGTATTGAAAGTACGGCCAATAGCAACCAGAACTTCCTCACTCTTCAATATTATTCCATTGTCTATTTCTACACACTTGTCCCCTTCAAGTTCAAATACTTTTTTAATATCTGTATTTGCAAATACTTCCACTCCTATCTTTTTCAATTTTTCAGTCATAAAAGCACGTGTAGTACTTTCTTCTTTAGCCATTACAAAATCTTCCCTTAAAATCATCTTTACTTTTGTTCCGAACATTGCCATGGCCGAGGCTATTTCCACGCCAATACTCCCACCACCTACAACTGTCAAAGTCTTAGGTAATTTTTCTTGCAAGAAAAAGTTTTTATTTGTTAGAAAATTTATCTCGTTAAAATTATCTGGAGCTCTTGGACTAGAGCCTGTTGCAATTACACATTTTTTGAATTTAAAATAGTCTTTCCCAACTACAATTTTATTTTTTGAATAGAATCTACCTTCTCCAATTACTACGTCTACCCCTAGTTTTGTAAATTCTTCTATACTGTCTGTTTTTGCAATCTCTTCTTGCACCATTTTTATTCTACCAATTGCCTCTTTAAAGTGTTTGTCAGCATCAAATTGAAAATTTTCCTCTCTTGCAATCATTAATTTTTCTGCTTCGTGAATTAGGGTCTTAGAGGGTATGCAACCACTCCATAAACAATCACCACCAAGCTTGTTTTTTTCAACTAGTAAAACTTTCAACCCTAAATTGGCGGCATCGCTCGCCACACTAAGTCCTCCACTCCCAGCACCCAAAATTATCAAGCCATATTTTTTCATAAAAATAATAAATTTATAAATTTAGTTTACCATAATATTTCTCACAAAAGTTTTGTTTAAATTCTATAAATTTTTCATTTAAAATAGATTCTCTGATTTTCTCAGTAAGTGAAATTAGAAAATACAAATTGTGTTTCGAAGCTAAGATGGGGGCCAACATTTCTTTACTTCGAAATAAGTGTGCAAGGTAAGAATATGTATATGGAAAAAGCGGAGATTTCTCGTCATCTGTTATTTTATTGTAGTTATCTTTATATTCACTTATGGTCAAATCAACTCTGCCACTGGATGTGTAAATTGCACCATGCCTCCCAAGTCTTGTAGGAGAAACGCAGTCAAATGTGTCTATACCCGCCTCCACTCCCTCAAAGATATCTATAGGATCTTCACCCATTCCCAGTAAATGTCTAGGCTTGTTTTCTGGCAAATTACTAGTTGCAATACTTACATCTCGCTTTATGTCACTTTTGGTAAATGAGCCACCAATGCCATAGCCATCAAATTCTCGACTTGCCATAAACCTAGCTGACTGCTCGCGCAAATCTATGTAGCCACTACCTTGTACTACGCCAAACAAAGCTTGCGCAGCACCTGTAGCACTACTTATGCCTAGGCGCTTATGCTCTGAAATGCACCTATCGGCCCACCTATGGGTTCTTTCCATAGCAGAGACTTGGTAGTCATAAGTTGCGAGTGGTGAAGTGCATTCATCAAATGCAAAGAAAATATCAGCTCCAAGAGCGTGTTGTATTTGCATAGAAATTTCGGGTGTGAACCTGTGTTTACTTCCATCAATAATACTTTTAAAGGTTACCCCTTCTTCATCTACCGTTGCCATAGCTTCGCTGTCGGGAGATACTTTATGTTTAAGTTCTGCAATTTGTTTTTCAGTTGCGATTTTGGTTATGCCACTGTTATAAGCTGCACCTAAGCTCAAAACTTGAAAGCCACCACTGTCAGTCCAGCTTGGACCTTGCCAATTCATCATTTTTGCAAACCCACCATTTTTTTCTACCCTGTCTGCACCTGGTTGTAGATATAGGTGGTATGTGTTCGCTAGTACAGACTGGGCACCAATTTCTTGCAAATCGGAAACTTGTAGACCTTTTACAGTTGCTTTGGTTCCGACAGGTATAAAAGACGGAGTCAAAATTTTTCCATGTGGTGTAGTGATTTTTCCAACTCTTGCAAGTGCAACTTCACTACTTTTCATTTCTATTTCAAAACTAAAATTTTTCTCGGATTGCATCTTGGTATTCTACCATACTCTACCTCAAATATTTTTCTACTTTTTCTTTTATTCCCAAGTAAGTTTTTCCTAAAATGCTTTCCTTATTTAATTTTCGTTCAATATATTGTTCAACGCTAGGAACTTCGAAGGAAATCAATATAAGTGCGATTGCAAAAAATATTGCTTGTGGAACAAGCGGTAGTGCAAGTCCTATAAAACCCAGAAGAAGAAACAACGCTATAAGTAAATAATTTAGAGAAGTTTTCAAGTGTCTATGCATATAATTTTTTATATTTATTTGTTATTCCTAATAACTTTAGCAACGGAAATATGCACATTTTTGTCCAAAGTGCTAGGTAAAATGTTTTCACTGCTTGGTTTTTTTACTAAGTTTGCTATTACCTCTGCTACTTTGATTAATAATTTGGTGTCATAATTTTTATTTTGCCTATCTAACATTCCTCGCCAAAAACCTGGAAAGAAGAGGGAGTTGTTGATTTGGTTTGGAAAATCGCTTCTACCTGTGGCTACTACTTTTGCACCACCTTTTTTTGCAAGTTCTGGCATTATTTCTGGAGTTGGGTTTGCAAGCGCAAAGACAATAGGATCCGACTTCATATTTCTAACATCTTCTAAATTTAAGACATTTGGCTTTGAAAGTCCTATAAAAACATCAAAGTTGGGCATCAAAGTTTTTAACTCCCCTTCTAAGTTTTTAAGATTATATTTTGAAACCTCAAACTTTTCTTTACTCAAATCAGTTCGCCCAATATTAATAGCACCTTTTGTGTCAAACGCAACAATATCTTTTACACCATAAGCCTTAAGGAGCCTGATAGTAGCTACACCAGCAGCTCCTGCACCAACTACGGCAACGCAAACATTTTCTTTTTTCTTTTTAACTACCTTTAAAGCATTTATAAATCCAGAAAGAGAAACCACAGCTGCACCCCATTGGTCATCGTGCATTACTGGAATATTCAATTCTCTCCTTAGTCTTTCTTCTATTTCAAAACATTTTGGGGCAGCGATGTCTTCTAAATTTATTCCTCCAAAGACTGGCTCCAAGTTTTTTACAAAGTTAATTATTTCTTCTGGATCTTGTGATTGAATACAAATTGGGAATGCATCGACACCTGCAAAATGCTTCATCAAAATACTTTTTCCTTCCATGACAGGTATAGCGGCAGAGGCTCCTATGTTGCCAAGGCCAAGTACAGCCGAACCATCGCTTACTACAGCAATAGTGTTTTTCTTTAAAGTTAAACTCTTGGCTTTTTTAGTGTCTTTGTCAATTTCTAAACAAACTGCAGCCACGCCTGGCGTGTAGGCGATTGACAAATCGCGCTTGTCTTTTAATTTAAATTTTGTTGTCAGTTCTAATTTCCCTCCAAATTTTTTGTGTTCGAAAATTGAAAGTTTTCCAAAATCTTCTTTTTTAGTTTTCTCTATTTTACTCTTCATATGGAAACCAGTGTAACACCTTTACTTTAATTTCCATAATCATTGAGGTAGTTGTCCTTTTTAAACATTCTAGAGGTCAAGATGTAGTAAAGTAACAAAATCAATATTGGATAGAATGTAATAATGTAAGATGATAAGTAGTAAACAAAATTCAAAAATAGAATAAAAAATGTGTAAAGATAAGTAAGTGGATTTTTTGAATTACTTGAGATTGTGGCTATTTTTTCTTTACTAGTGAGTACAAATTTTGCGAATCCTATACGACCAACCTCTAGAGTGTCAATAAAAGATGTTGGTGCATCACTTGCTACCTGCTGTCCTTCGTCGCTTGCAATGCCGATCAAGGACCAAGCAGAATTTTTAATTTGACGTTCAAAAAAAGTATCTGTCAAAATAAAATAGGCTAGTAATATTGAAAGGATGAAAGCTAATCTTTTATAATTCATAAGTTTATTTCCTAAGGCAGTTTAACACATAAATTATTTTGTAAGTTTTATTTTTGCATAATTTTCCACAATTGAGCCACCGACTTTTTTACCAGGGTTAAAGATATTTAAAGGGTCAAAAATATTTTTAGTTTCTTGGAAAAGTTCTAACATTTTTTTACTAAACATAAAATCTAGATACGGTGTGCGTACCAAGCCGTCATTGTGCTCGGCAGAGATTGACCCACTGTATTTATTTACAAGTTGGAATACTTCTTGATTTGCATTTTTTATATCTTCTATCTCCCTTTCATTTTGCAACTTCATAAGTGGAATAATATGAAAATTTCCATTGCCCGCGTGACCAGCAACTGTGTTTATAAAATTATATTTACTAGTTATAGCATTTACCTGTGGAATAAATTCTCTCATATTTTTTATTGGTACAATTGTGTCTTCTATAAAAGGTGCTGTACGGTAGTCTTTAAGCTTTGACCGCAAAAGGTTAAAACTTTCTCGTCTAAAAAGCCAATATTTTTCTCTTTCTATATCACTTTTTGCAATTCTCGTGCTGTACTTAAACTTTAAAATATGTTTTAAACACTCGGTTACCTTTTTGTCTACTTCTTGTTGTGTTTGCCCAGTAAATTCTGCAAGTAGAATTAATTTTGGGATGCCAGTGAAAAATACCATTTTCGCTTCTGGTAAAAAAGACATAGCAAGCTTCAAGAGTGAGCCTTTCATTTTCCATATAATAGATGGAAGAAATTTCATGACAATTTTAAAAGTCTGGTCATCATATGTTTCTATGCTTTCTGGTTTATGGACAAGAATTTCTTCTACAAGAGTTACAAGATTTTCTAAATTTGGGAGCATTACTGTTAGCATTTGTGACTTTGGTTTGGCCTCTACTAGTCTTAATTTTACTTTAGTAATAATTCCAAATGTGCCCTGCGAACCACAAATAATTTTAGACAAATTGTTTGACGTCAACAAATTCCACAAATAATAGCCCGAACTATTTTTAGAAACTTTTGGTTTATTATCTAAGATTTCCTCTCTATTTTTTTCTACTAAGTCAAAGATTTGTTCATACTCCAAGGTCTTTTCATTAAATATTTTTATTTCTCCACTTTCTGTCACCATTTCTATTTCTTCTATATAATCGATGGTTTGACCATAAAATAAAGATTTTTCACCTGCTGAATTGTTGGCAACAATCCCCCCTACGCAACAAAGGTCTTTTGATGCTGGATAGCTTCCCAGAAATAGATTGTTCTTCAATGTTTCTTTTTCTAAATCCCTATAATAAACTCCTGGCTCACAAGTTACTATCTTTCCTCCTATTCTAAAAATTTTATTCATGTATTTTGTTACGTCTAAAATTATAGAATTATTTAGTGGTCCTCCAGTCATGTCTGTACCTGCAGCACGTGCGGTGATACTCAATTCTTTATATAAATCTTTGTATTCTGTTTTTAAGTCGTGCACATATTTTACAATTTTAGAAATGTCCCACTTGTCTACAGGATAGATGACTAGTTGTGGCATAACTGTAAAAAGTGAAGCGTCTACAGAATATTTTTCTAAAATTTTAGGATCATAAACAATCTCTCCTTTTATTTGTCTCTCTAAATCTAAAATTATTTTTTGATAATTAATCATGTTTTAAAGTTTAGCATATAAATGCTATACTCAAGTGTGAAATGGAGAAAAAGCATACTTTAAATACAGAATATGCAGTAAGGCTCATGGAAGAACATATCTTTGATATGTTAAAAAAATTTGACTGGAAAATTTATAATGAATTAATTTATAAACTACGTAAAAGCTGTGATGTATTTGAAGATAAACCTCAAGAAGAAATGGTTAATAGTATTTCTACGAGCTGGTGTCATACCGATTCTTTTGGAAAATATATTTTAGTTAAAAATAAAAATAGAGACTACAAAAATATATTAATAAAATTTAGTATGCAAATGAAAGCTGTTGCCGATGCAAACCCCATGCAACGTATAATTAGATTTAATACAAAAAATTTTATAGGTAATATCTACTATTACTTATCTCAAGATATAAAAAGTAACGAAAAAACAAATTTTGATGTTATAAATTTTCTTTTTCATAAAGTTTTTTTCCATGAGCTGATGCATTTAGAGGGCAATATAAGTCGCAGCCCAAACACACCGTACCCGACAGCACTAAATGAAGCAGTGACAGAACTTTTATCAGTTAAACTGATGTATAATTATTTTATAAGATCATCCGGAAAAGCTTCCACAGATATCTTTGTCAGATATTTCAGAGATTCTTTATTTATGTACTATCGTGATGAGGTTCAAATATTACGTTGGATATACATCTTTATTTCTAAAGCAACCGAGGTAGATCAGAATGTGGTTATGAGAAGTTTTTTTAAGGCATATTTTCATGACGAACAACTACAAAGCACCGAATTTAAATCTCTCATTCCTAAAGATTTAGAAAAAATTTGGAATATATTTTTTAATCTAGATATGAACTCTAAAAAATACGGTAGTGATAAACAAAAAATTAGCAATGAAATCAAAGGATTAAAGAAGAAATTTGATATGAATTAGAAGTTATTTTTCAGTAATTTATCATGCAAAAACAGCATCTTCCAACTTTCGAACTCTAAAATTCAGAGAACCAACAGAGTTAGCATTAGTTGAAGTTTGATCTTTGACTTCGTCAATTTTTACTTTTGTAACATCCTTTTGAATTACGGTATTTTCTGCAACTATTATTAGCTTATCCTCGATTCTTTCTGCCCAAACCCCATGAGCTCTGTCAACTTGTTGAATTTCCTCTCTAACCTGAACGAACTGTTCTCCAACCCAAACAAATTTTGAATTTATAGATTTAAACTGTTTTTCTGTTTTTTCTTTAAAATCAGTTAACTCATTTTTCACTCCCAATATTGCTGCCATTAATTCATTGTTTGTGATTTCTTTTTTTCCTTCATCTTTTAAGAATATGCATTTGTGCTATAATGTCAATTAAATTAATCTGCCTGTAAACATGCAAAAAACAAATTTAACAAAATTCATCGAAAGTAATGGAAAAAAGTATTACCCAGTTATTGGTATGGAAATACACGCCGAATTGAATACCAAAACCAAAATGTGGTGTGGGTGTAAAAATGACCCGTTCGAAGACGAACCCAATAAACACGTATGCCCTATTTGTATGGCGAACCCAGGAACTCTGCCTGTGCCAAACTTGCATGCAATTCAAAATGTCATGAAAATGGGTTTTGCAGTAGGTGGAAATATCGCCAATTTTACAGAGTTTGATAGAAAGAACTATTTTTACCCAGATATTCCAAAAGGATACCAAATTTCCCAGTACAAATTTCCTATTGTTTCGAGTGGAAAACTGAACAGTGTAGAACTAACAAGAATTCATCTCGAAGAGGACACCGCAACAAGTGCACACGATAAAGACGATGCGACTCTTATAAATTTCAACCGTGCTGGTGTCCCACTTATGGAGCTTGTAACCGAGCCAGTAATTTATGATGCGG
Organism: bacterium; assembly: GCA_043742405.1. Taxonomy (GTDB): domain Bacteria; phylum Patescibacteriota; class Minisyncoccia; order Phycocordibacterales; family UBA5272; genus JBBQKQ01. The sequence goes on along the minus strand of JAYTYL010000023.1, from coordinate 2,761 downwards.
AAGCCGCAGTAGCTTTTGCAAAAGAAATGCAACTTTTTCTTAAAACTTTAAATATTTCTGACGCCGACATAGAAAAAGGTCACATGCGTATGGAAGCAAATATATCTATTTCGGTTGACCCTACAAAATTTGGTACGAAAGTGGAAGTTAAAAATATTGGTTCATTTAAAAGTTTGGAAGGTGCAATAAAGTATGAATTTAAGAGACATATCGAAGCACTGGAAACAGGTGTAGAGATTGTTCAAGAAACAAGAGGCTACGACGAAGCAAGTGGAACTACAAAGTCGCAGCGTACAAAAGAAAATTCTGCCGACTACCGCTATTTTCCAGATCCAGATCTTACTAAAATGTATCTGCATGATAATCCTATTTTTGAATACGAGAAGATTAAAAACTCTCTTCCAGAGCTTCCTGACCAAAAACGGCTTCGTTATGAAAAGTTAGAATTAAAAAAAGAAACTGTCGAGCTTTTTGTTGCTCAGCCTATTTTTGGAAACTATTTTGACTCTGTGGTGAGCACAAACTTAGCTGATTTTAATTTTATAAATTTAGCAGCTAATTATATTTCGTCTGATATTGTAGGCATTTACAAAAAATCACAAGAAGAAAATAGTGAATTCCTTTTTCCTAATGTTGTTAATTTTAAAATTTTGATTAAGATGCTAGTTGAAGAAAAACTTGCCAGTCGTGGAGCAAAAGATATATTGGTAAAATTATTTGCAGATCAAAATTTAGACCCACTTAAGTTTGCACAAGAAAATGATTTACTACAAATTTCAGATGAGGCAAAACTGTTACCAATAATTCAATTAATTTTGGCAGACGAAAAAAATACAAAATCTATAGCTGATTATAAAAAAGGTATAGAGCCCGCGCTTATGGCACTTGTCGGCCAAGCAATAAAACAAACCAACGGAAAAGCTAACCCGACAGTAACTAAAAAACTTTTTATTTCAGCTCTTGCTTAAGAACTTTTTCAAATTTTTTTACTGTTTTGTCATCGTAAAGTGACATCAAAAGCACTTTCTTTTTTGTAAATTTCTCTAGCTTTTTAATATTATCAATAAATGTTTTGATTTTCTTTTTAGATTCTGCTTGAGTTTTACTCTCTAGTTTATATTTATTTTCTACTTCATTATTGATAAGTTTTTGAATTTTTAGTTCTTCTTTTGTAAGTTTGGAAATCTCTTTCTTGCTAAGCTTTTTAAGCTTTGGTTTTACCAATCTTGGAAATTCTACTTTCAAATCCCCTTGGGAAATTTTCCATTTACAGTTTTGTAAAATATTGTCTATTTTAGTAATAACCAAAACTTCCTTTTTATTTAACATTTCTTTATTAAATTTTTCTAGCTCTGTGCGAATAGTTTTATAATCTTTCAAAAAATCTTTTGAACTTGCATCTATCATGTGCACTAACATTTTGGTTCTCTCCACGTGTTTTAAAAATTTAATTCCCAAGCCTTTTCCGTCAGATGCTCCCTCTATTAGACCTGGAATGTCGGCTAGAATGTATCCAAAATAGTCACCTAAATGAGGTTCTAAGGTAGTAAAATTATAATTTCCAACTTTACTTTGAGCTTTGGTAAGAGTATTTAGTAGATTTGACTTTCCTACATTTGGGTAGCCTATAAACCCAGCGTCGGCAATCATTTTTAAGTTAACGTGTACCGTTCCGAATTCTCCAGTTTTTCCGGGTGTCCATTCTTCTGGGCTTCTATTGGTAGAAGATTTAAAATTTGTATTTCCCAGCCCTCCGTAACCACCTCGAAAAAGTAGTTGCTCCTCACCTTCTATGACCAGGTCAATTGTGCGGTCATACTCTTCAATATAAAGCTCGCTACCAAGTGGAAAATTCAAAGTTATGTCACCACCTTGTTTTCCGTGCTTTTGTGACGAGCCACCAGCTTCGCCCTCTTCTGCTTTGAAATCTTTCTCGTGGGCATAGTGAGAAAGAGTGTGGAGATTGCGAAGTCCTCGTATGTAAACATTCCCACCACGCCCACCATCGCCACCAGCAGGTCCACCCATGTCAATAGCACGCTCTCGTCTCCAGCGTACTACCCCATCACCGCCCTTACCTGCTTTTATTCTAAGTGTCACATTATCTAAAAATGCCATATATTTTTTATTTGTCTAGATTATAGCACGTCTCCTCGTTTTTGTCTTGAAGTTATTTATAATCTATTTTTTATTCAAAACTTCTGGCCAGTTCATAATTTCTTCCCTTGTGTACACCTTGGAAGACAGTCTTACTTCAGTTTTAAATTGAAAACTTTCTACTCCATAAACTAGAAATCTCAATATTTGTTGTTTAGTACTTTCTCTTACTTCTGGCCAAGAATATATTTCTTTTTCTTTAAAAAATAAGATGGCTCTACCTACTGCTTCTCTAAAAAAATAACTTTCTACTCCATAGATTAAAGATTTCAATATTTGTTGTTTAGCATTCATTTTCAGAACCTCTTGACTTGGAGGTTTCTCTTCTTGTCTATAATGATAATCTTTATACAAGCTATTCTCATAAGTAGTCGAACTTTCTGTTGGTAATTTTCCAGTTTTTAAAAAAGATTCCAAAGTTGTTAAAAATACTTTCGGTGTACTTGGAAAAGGAATAAGTCTTTGTGAGACAATTGTTTTCTCTGTATCAAATTTTTTTCCAATAATTAGACCTCTTTCATATCCCACTCAACTCACAATTGTAGAATCCAGTTATTAGGCTAAATCGGAGTCCGAATCTACGCCTTCGATTTCTGTATTTACA
>JAYTYL010000022.1:0-2698 GCA_043742405.1 bacterium | reverse complement strand
TCCATAAATACCGAGCCCTATAATTACAACTACTGTTAGCCCAACACTTGCATATTTTTTGTACATGTTAAAAGTATAGTGTACCTAGACGAAAATACCAAATCAAGCTAGACTGGCAGAGTAAAAATAGTATGTTTAATTTCTTCATAAAAAACAAGATCCCCACAGAAATACCAGAGCAGGATTTCCTGCTAGAAAAACCACAGAAAGATTTTTTGATTGATACTTACAGAAAAATGATAATTGGTGAACAGAAAAGCTGGGTACTTTTTGAAAATGGAACATGCATCATCCTTATGAATCCTGAGAAAGATTTGAGTTCTCAGGCCCTTACATTACTTGCAGAATATGGATCTGTTCAGTCTGGGACACCAGCAGGTGACTTTAGCATAATATGCTTAACTGCCATGGAAGGATGGTGTGTTGAATGCCATCACCCAGACATAATTAATTATGTTTCTCCCGAAGAACTCGGATTTCCACCTGAAGAACTCGCAAAGAACAAATTAGAGATGGTGGTGGGACTACTAGGAAGATCGAAGCGAGATACAGACGCCAAACATCCTTTAATCATTCATGTAGAGGATAAAAGAGTGTAAATAATGTCCCATCACATCTCTCCCCAGTTTGCCCCAACCTTTACATTTACCAAGAGTGGCACTTTTGTAAAAGCTATTTTTGGTATATGTTTTTCTAATACACCCTCCATCACTTTTTTTAATTCTTTTTCTACTTCAATTTCCAAATCTTGGTCGACCTCAAAAAGTATTTCGTCGTGAATCTGTAAAAGAAAAGCAATCTTATTTGTTCCCCAACCTTTCTTTTTACAAACTTCATAGAAGTCCACCATAGCAAACTTTATAATGTCGGCATTGGTCCCTTGAATTGGAGCATTTAGCGCCATGCGCTCGCCACTTGCTCGTATAAATGGAATATTGGAAAATAATTCTTTGATCTGTCTTTGGCGCCCGTAAAGGGTTTCGGTATAGCCTACATCTTTTGCTTTACTTACAGTGTCTTTTAAATATTTCATGAGTCCGGAAAGGGACATGGTGTAAGAATCGTAGAAAGCTTGGGCAACATTTCGTTCAACTTTCAAAGTATTTTTTATAGAGCTTACTCCCATTCCGTAAAGGATTCCAAAGTTCATGGCTTTCGCGGCATTCCTCTCATCTTTAGAAATCTCCGGCGCTTTTTTATGAAACATTTTCATAGCTACACTTGTGTGTACGTCTTCATTATTTGCATATATTCTTTGTAAATATTCATCGCCCGAAAGCATGGCTGCAACACGCAACTCTATTTGTGAATAGTCGGCAGCTATCAAAACTTTACCGAAGTCGGCAATAAAGCATTGGCGAAGCTCTTTCCCCTCTTCACCTTTTACTGGGATGTTTTGCATATTTGGGTTGGTAGAGGCAAACCTTCCAGTGGCTGCTCCTGTTTGTAAAAAAGTAGTGTGTACACGCTCGTCAAAAGTAGAGTATTCTAAAAGTGGCTCCAAGTAAGTATTGACCATTTTTTCTTTTTCCCGATAGTCCAAAACTTTTGGGATTATGGCGTGTGCTTCGCGCAAACTGTCGAGAACTTCAAAGTTGGTAGAAATTTTTCCTGTCTTAGTCTTTTTAACCTTCCTGACTTCTCCATCTTGTTCACCAATCTTCATTTCCCCAAACAAAACTTCTCCGAGTTGTTTTGGGCTATTTATATTAAATTCCCTACCTGACAATCCATAAATATCTGTTGTCAATTTTACTAATTCTTTTTCATATCTTATAAGTAAAGTTTTTAGCTCTTCTCTGTCAACTTTTATACCGACTTCGTTTGCCTCTTTTAAAATCGGAATAAGTTTTAGCTCCATTTCAAAATATATTTCCTGTAAATTTTTGCCGTTAATCTCGCCTTCCAAATATTCTAAAATATCTTTTTCAGTATTTTTCTTGGTCAAATATTGTATTCGTGTTGCGTCGGCATTATTTTCAGCGGAGTTCAAAAGCCATAGTGCAATTTGTGCTTTTTTTAAATTTTCAGCTGAGAAGTTTAGCTGACTATTAAACAAATCAGATTTGGGTACAATAACTTCTTCTTTGTCTTCTTCAACTTTTACAAATTCTATTTTCCCCGCGTCATAAGTTTTCTTATCTAGCTTTTTCTTAATAGAAAGAAAATTATATTCTTCACAAATATTTTTAAGATCTTCCATGTGTTCGTTCAAGTCATAATCTATCCTAAATTCATAATTAAAAGTTAAGTCACAATTTATAGTTGCAAGCTCTTTAGAAAAAGAAGCTTCATCTTTTCCATTTTTTAAAAGCTCAAACATTCTCTCTGTCACTCCAAAAAATTCTTTACCTTCTCCTTTTTCTATTTTCTCATAAACATTTTCTAGATTGTTTCCCACATTCAAAATCTGCATTGCTGTTTTTTCGCCAATTCCCTTTATGCCAGGAATATTGTCACTCGCGTCCCCGCGCAAACCTTTATAGTCAGGAATTTGTTTAGGTGTGAGGCCATATTTGTTAAAAATTTCTTTTTCATTAAAAATAAAATCCTCTTCTCCTTTTTTGCCAGTATAAATTACAATATTATCACCATCCGATAGTTGCATGATATCCATATCTCCTGTGAAAATAATTACTTTGTAAGTCTCAAATTCTTCTTTAATTCTTTTTACCAAAGTACCTATCACATCATCAGC
>JAYTYL010000021.1:0-3285 GCA_043742405.1 bacterium | reverse complement strand
ATTAATTTTCTACATAATATTCATATATATTTTTAATGACAAGATTGGTAAAAATATTTTAAAAACTATTAAAAATATTATCTAAGAAAATGCTATAATTCAAATAATGAAAGTTAAAAAAAAGTTAAGTTTAAATTTAGTTGAAACAGAAAATTTTTCTGTTGGACAAGATTGGGAAGTTCCAATACCCGCATTTTTAATTTTATCTGCTAAAAGGAAGATAAGAAGTATCGCTGAGTTTACAGATATTGAAAGTGTAGAATTTATAAATTTATTAAAGAAAGTCAGGATCTTAATGAGTGATATGTTACAAATACGAGATGTGTATTTCTTTCAAAATGAAGATACTGAACATGGTTTTCACTTATGGATTTTCCCCAGATATAAGTGGATGGAAAAATTTGGTATAAAAATTGAGTCTGTACGACTAATAATGAATTTCGCAAAAGAGTCTATGTGGACAGAAGAAAATTTACTAGAAATAAAAAACGCTGTTGAAAAATTAAAAGAAAATTTATAAATATAATATTATAATTCTGTATATGAAAATAGAATTTGTGAAAGATAAATTTAGAAAAGTTAGAGGAAATTATTCTCGGATTTTAAAATTAACATGCAGAAAGTGTGGAGCCTTTGTTTTTTATTACCAGAAAGATGGGCCAGGAAATTTACGTAGATGTTATTTTGATAGAATTGTACAGTATAAAAGAAATGATTATGGAGAAAAATATGTTTTACTTTGTGCAAAGAGTCATGAGTTAGGCATGGTCTCAGATTATGTAAAAGAAAATCGACCCGTTTATTTACTTTTTACCGATGCGGTAGAAAAAGAGGTTGTTTCTATAAAAGATTTTTAAATCAAAAAATGTTATAATAGTATTAAATGCAAGAAGATTTTAACAAGTGGAATGAAATAAAGAAGGAAATAAATACACATATATTTAAACCACTATTTTCAGAGAAGGAAATTTGGTGGTGTTCTGTTGGTGTAAATGTAGGTAGTGAAGAAAATGGTAAAAATGAGCTATTTGAAAGACCAGTTTTAGTATTTAAAAAAATTAATAATGATACTTTTCTTGGTATACCACTAAGTAGTCAAGTTAAAAATTTCCCTTTTTTATTTAAATATAAATTCAACAACGAAGACAGAGTGTTAAAAATTAACCAGGTAAAAACTTTTTCAGTGAACAGGCTTCTAAGAAGAATGGGTAAAATGTCAGACCCGGAGTTTCTCGATTTACAAAAAACTGTAATAAATTTTCTTTTACACAAAGACGAAACCCCGAGTTTAGTCGGGGTTTCTCGGGCGCCATTTGGCGATAGTGATAATAGTGTAGCAAATCCACCAACTTTGTCAAGTCATTTTTATGGAAAGATTGCATTAAAATTTATTTTAAACGATGAAGATGATAATATTCTTATTTGTAAATCAAAATTAGAGACACTTTATGAATTGCCGGGAGGTAGAATAGATTTGGAAGAAACTATAGAGAGCGCTTCAAAAAGAGAACTATATGAAGAATTGGGAATAGATTTAGAAAAATTTAACTATATTATATTAAATAATTTTCAAGCATTAAATCCAAATGAAAATATTCAACATTTTTATTTTATTTTAAAAATAAATTTACCAACTAAGTTTAAGATATTAATAAAAAATTCTGAAGAAGTGTCAGAATTTATTTGGGTAAACTTTAGTAATTTTAAAAACTACAATTATAAAAAATTTTTAAAAAAAAATATATACGAATATTTTAAACAAACAAATTTTAATATCTAAAATAATATGCAAATACGTAATTTTTCAATCATTGCTCATATTGACCACGGAAAGTCTACTTTGTCAGACAGGTTCTTAGAAGTTACAAAAACTATAGAAAAGCGAAATATGCAGGACCAAGTTTTGGACTCTATGGACTTGGAACGAGAAAGAGGAATCACAATCAAAATGCAGCCAGTGCGAATGGAATATAATAATATAGTTTTTAACTTGATAGACACTCCCGGACATATTGATTTTTCTTACGAAGTTTCTAGAAGTCTACGAGCAGTAGAGGGAGCACTAATGTTGGTAGATGCAACCCAAGGTGTACAAGCGCAAACTATAACAGTTTTGCAAATGGCGAAAGACGCAGGCCTGACAATTCTCCCTGTTATATCTAAAATAGATTCCCCACTTTCTGACTTGCCAAAGGTTGAGCAAGAATTGATTGAACTTTTGGGTTGTAAGAAAGAAGATATAAATTATGTTTCGGGTAAAACGGGAGAGGGTGTTGAAAAACTTTTGACTGAAATATATAATAAAGTACCAGGTCCAAGAGTTTCTGAGCCAAAAGGAAGCAGAGCTCTTATTTTTGATTTTGGATATTCCAACCACCAAGGTGTGATAGTTTTCATACGTGTCTTTGATGGCAAAATAAATGTCGGTGATGAACTGATTTTTAATGAACCACAAAAGAAGTTTGTTGTAAGCGAGTGTGGAATTTTTAAACCATCGAAGACTAAAAAACAATTTTTAGAAGCGGGAGAAATCGGTTACATTGTGACAGGTATAAAAGAGCCAGGGATAACAAAGGTAGGCGACACTATTTTGTCTACAAAAGACAAGCTCCCTGCAATCCCAGGCTACGCAGAAGCTCGACCACTAGTGTTTGCTTCCATTTACCCAGAAGAGCAAGACTATTTTCACGAGTTGCGACTTGCACTTTTGAAGCTAAAACTCTCTGACTCCTCCTTAAGTTTTGAAGAAGAAGCTTCGGGGATTTTGGGGAGAGGTTTTCGTTGTGGATTTTTAGGAATGCTCCATTTGGAAATTATTACAGAAAGGTTACGCAGAGAATATAATTTAGAATTAATTATTACGACTCCCTCCATCCCGTATTTGGTTACTCAAAAAAATGGGGAAGTAGAGACTATTTATAACCCTGCACATTTTCCAGATCATAATAATTATTTAGAGTGTTTGGAACCAGTGGTGAAACTAACAATAATTTGTCCACCAGACTATGTATCGCCTGTTACCAAAATTCTATACGACCATGAAGGAATTTTACAAGGAACTGATGTTTTTTCTGGTGAAAGATTTGCCATGCATATAGACATGCCACTGCGAGAGTTGATGCGCAACTTTTTTGATGAATTAAAAAGTGTTTCTTCTGGCTACGCATCTATAACTTATGAACCACTTGGGCACCAAAAAGCTGATGTTCGCCGGCTAGAGGTGCTTGTGGCAGAGGAAGTAGTACCAGCATTTTCACGTGTTGTGGGTGCTCGGCGTGTGCAAAA
>JAYTYL010000020.1:0-2316 GCA_043742405.1 bacterium | reverse complement strand
TGTGAGATAGTTTTTATTGCTGTACCTACACCCACTACCGTAGATGGTTTTGATTATTCTATAGTGGAAAAAAGTTTGGAACTCATTGGAAAAAATAATGTTGCAGTTGTAAAGTCAACCATGCTTCCAGGTACCACCGACATTTTACAAAAAAAGTTTCCAGACATTTTTGTTTTTCATAGCCCAGAGTTTTTACGCGAGATAACTGCTGCCTACGACGCAGCCAATCCTAGCCGAAATATTATTGGAGTGACTGCAATTAGTACGGAATGTATAAAGCGAGCTGAGCAAGTGCTAAAGATTTTACCGAAGGCAAATTTTGAAAAGATAATGCTTGCAAAAGAGGCCGAACTTGTAAAATATATTGGCAACTGTTTCTTGTATGAAAAAGTGGTATTTTTCAACCAAATGTATGACCTGGCAAATTCTTTAGGTCTCGACTATCAAAACATTCGTAGTGCCGTGGTTGCCGACGAGCGTATTGGTGCTAGCCACACGGCTGTTGCGCATGCTAGTGGCCACGACCAAATGAAGCTAGGCCGGGGTGCGGGTGGACATTGTTTCATAAAAGATTTTGAAGCACTTTTAGAAATGTATAAGAAAAATTTACCAGATGACTTAACAGGTTATAATGTGTTACATAGTTTGCGAGAAAAAAACAATCAACTTTTAGCACATTCGGGCAAAGATCTGGATTTACTTAAAAAAGTCGTTGGAGATATTTCTAAATATTAATTATATGAAAAATAAAATTTTAGTAACAGGTGCCGCAGGATTCATTGGTTATCACACTTCTTCAAAGCTTTTAGAACTTGGGTATGAAGTAGTAGGAATAGATAATTTAAACAATTATTATGATGTCAAACTAAAAAATGCAAGATTAAAAATTCTCAAAAAAAACAAAAATTTTATTTTCCATAAATTGGATTTTACAAATTTTAAATTATTAAATTCTAAACTTAAAAACCATAAATTTCAGGCAATAATACATTTAGGTGCCCAAGCAGGAGTGAGGTACTCAATCGAAAACCCCTTTACCTATGTTAAAAATAATTTTGAGGGCACACTAAATATTTTTGAGTTTGCAAAAGAAAATAAAATACAAAAAGTTATTTTTGCATCTACGTCTTCTGTCTACGGGAAAAATGAAAAACAGCCTTTCGAAGAAAGTGATGTTACAGATAGTCCTGTGTCGGTGTATGCCGCTACTAAAAAGTCTACCGAAGTGTTGGCTCATGTATATGCAAACATGTTTGGAATGCAAATGATCGCACTGCGGTTTTTTACGGTCTATGGTCCGTGGGGGCCGTCCAGACATGGCTTACTTTTCTTTTACTAAAAATATTTTAGAAAATAAAAAAATTGAAGTTTACAACCATGGGAATATGAAAAGGTCTTTTACATATATTAGTGACATTGTAGATGGGATCGTAGCTTCCCTAAATATAAATAGTGATAATAAATATGTTATATATAATCTGGGTGGCGACACATCTATAAAACTTATGGATTTTATCATGGAGATAGAGCGGGCTTTGGGTAAAAAAGCTAGAATAGTTTTTAAAGGAATGCAAAAAGGTGATGTGGAAGAAACAGTAGCTAGCAGCACTAAGAGTAAAAAAGACTTGAATTATAAGGCTAAAATAGATATAAAAGCAGGCATTAAAGAATTTGTTCATTGGTACAAGAAATATGAAAATTATTAGTATAGGCACAGACGAAAAACTTCTAGAGAAAGGTAGTAGAGTCTACAATAGAATAAAAGAATACAGCCAACTAGCAGAAGAATATTATTGCTTCGTATTTACAAAAAATATAGGTTTTGAAAAAATAATAGAGGAAGTTAATGGAAATAAATTTATAGCTATACCTGTTTTTTGTAAATATAAACTTTTTATTTTATCTAATTTAATTAAAAAAATACAGCAAGAAAAAATTATTAATAATGGAGATGTTGTTATTTCCAGCCAAGATGCTTTTGAAATTGGTTTCTTTACTTGGGTAATTTCCAAAATTCTTAAATACAATTTTTCGGTGCAAATACACACAGATGTGAGTTCTAAATATTTTAGATATGAAAGTATTCGCAATTTTTTGCAATTTTTAATTTTTAAATTTGTAATTAGAAATGCTAAAAGCATACGCGTGGTTTCAAATAGAATCAAAAATTATTTAGTAGATAAATTAAAATTAGATGAAAGTAAAATTTATGTCGCACCCATTTATGTTAATCTTGAAGCTACTAAACCTCTCTCCTTCGGAGAGGGGCAAGGTGTGAGGCCCAATATTTTACTTGTTATGTGTAGACTGGAAAAA
>JAYTYL010000019.1:0-3116 GCA_043742405.1 bacterium | reverse complement strand
ATATGTTGTGAGAGAAACGCTTAAATACGCAAAAGATAATTCTAAAACAATTCCCCTCAACAGTTTAGAAGGTTTTCTTCGGCAAATAATTGGCTGGCGAGAATTTATGCGTGCAATGTATGAGTTGCACGGCAGCAAAATGCGAACTAGAAACTTTTTTGAAAATAAAAACTCTTTGGATGAGAATTTTTGGAGTGCAACTACTGGGAATTTTGTTTTAGACAATACAATACAAAAGGTTTTAAAAAATTGTTACTGCCATCACATAGAGAGACTGATGGTCTTGGGAAATTACTTTCTGCTTTCAGGAATTGAACCTGAGGAGGTTTATAAATGGTTTATGGAACTTTTTATAGACTCTTACGACTGGGTGATGGTACCAAATGTGTACAGCATGTCGCAGTTTGCCGATGGCGGGATTTTTGCCACCAAGCCATATATTTGTGCTTCAAATTATATACTCAAAATGAGTGACTACAAAAAAGATGGTATCTGGGATAAGGAATTTGACGAAAAATTCTGGGGCTTTTTGAAAAAACACAGAGTTTTTCTCTCTAAAAATATTCGCTTTAAAATGCTAGTAGGCAGAATAAAATAGAGTTTGCTAATATGATTTTATAGTATACTAAAAATATAAAATTATATGCAAAAAAAATACTTAAAAATATTATTATTTATCACTGCCCTTTCACAGCTTGTATCCCCACTTATTAGCAAGTTCAACGGTGGTAGCAACTTCAATATCCTACTGTTTACGCCAGCTCCCTACACTTTTTCTATTTGGGGTGTCATAACATTTGCCTGTTTTGTATTTTCTGTTTACCACCTTTTTTTTGACAAGAAAACTTTCTCAAATATTTTCTATATTTACTCTTCTATTTTATACATCTTATTTACCGTTTGGCTTTTCGTAGCTGAGAATAATTTAATTTTGGGAACACTCCTCATCTTTATCGCCATGCTTTATTTGTGTTTTTATATATTTAAAGAAGTTTTAAAAAGTACAGATCTAAAAAACCTTTGGGGTAAAATAATTATTTTTGGATCGGGAATGTATTTAGGTTGGTCGTCAGTCGCTATTTGGGCAAACTTAGGAGTACTATTCTTAGATTTTGGAATGGACAAATATTCAGGTATGGGAATACTTCTTCAGTGTTTACTTATTTTAGGAGCAACAATGCTGGCAATTTTTATGTTAAAAATATTTAACAAAAATATTGTTTTATTTCTTACTTTCTGGTGGGCATTTGTTGGAATTTTAGTTGGCACATACATGAGGCCAGATACAGGTATCATTTTACTTTGGACACTATTTTGTGTAGGTGGGCTAAATTATTTTTATTTTAAAAAATAGATTTTGATGATACACTTTAAAAACATGAACAAAGAAACAAAACCGAAGTCAGCTAAAAATATTGAAGAAATTATTCTAGCAATAAAAAATGGTAAGATGACACGAATAGAAATACAAACATTAATAAAAACAGTTAGGGGTACTAAGTTGTCAGAAAGTGTTGAAAAAAACTAATGACTCATTTGGAGAATTTGAGACCGGAAAATCCATCAAAAGAAATATAATTTATCGATTCATATAAATGTACAAAGACACCGCCATGCGTACCATTTCATAATTTCTTCATCTTTTCATATATAATGTGTTCATGAGAATCCTAATTGTAGAAGACCAACAAAAACTAGCAAGCTCCATTAAAAATGGTTTGGAGAATATTGGTTATGCTGTGGACATTCTTTTTGACGGAGCAAACGGTCTCCGAAGAATTTTAGCCAACCCAAATAATTATGATTTATTTATCTTTGACATTATGATGCCAGAATTAAATGGACTTGCACTTTGTAAAGAATTGAGAAGGCAGAATATTCACACACCCATACTTTTTCTTACCGCCAGAGATACTCTGGAAGATAAAATTGAAGGTTTAGATATCGGTGCTGATGATTATTTAGTCAAACCATTTGAATTTAATGAGCTCACGGCAAGAATCAGAGCTTTACTGAGACGTCCTACCGAAGTAATGAGCACCAAACTTACTGGTGCAGAAATCATCTTAGATACAATAAAACATACAGTGGAAAAAAATGGTAAAGAAATTAAACTTACTTTAAAAGAATATTCCATATTAGAACTCTTCCTTAAAAATCCAAACCAAGTTTTGAGTCGCGATAAAATCATTGCATCTGTCTGGAATTATGACTATGATACATTTTCAAACATTGTAGATGTCCATGTTAAAAACTTACGTAAAAAACTTGAGAAGAAAGATGAAAATATTTTTGAAACTATTCACGGCATTGGTTACAAATTTAACTCCTAAATTTATGAAACATTTCGATAGGCCCAAGATTCTACTTTCACTTTATTATACACTCATCACCATTTTTGTGATTGCAATATTCTCAACAATTCTAATTTATACCATTGAAACTAAAATTCAAGAAAATTTTGATGGAAAAATAATTCTCATTGATGATAAAACATTACCCGAGAGAACAAGTAATGAAATTGAATTTATTATTTATGTAGTGGATGGAGTTTTAATAGTTTTGGTTGCATTTTCTAGCTACATACTTGCAAGCAGAACTCTCAACCCACTACGAAAGGCTCTTGAAATCCAAAAGAAATTCTCTGCCGATGCATCACACGATTTACGCACTCCACTTGCTATCATAACTACTGAAAGTGAAGTGGTATTGCGTCATGGTAACTCTTCTAAAAAAGATTTTAAGAAAGTGGTTGAGAGCAACCTAGAAGAAGTAAAGAAGATGACCACTCTAGTAAACGATCTTTTATTTATTTCTCGTGGTGAAAATCTTAAACAAACTAAAGCAAATCTAAAACTTTCTATTTTAATTATTAACTTAGTGGAAAAAATGAAATCACAAATGGATGCTAAAAATCTAGAATTAGTTACAAATATAGATAGTAATATTTTTGTTAAAGCAAGCAAAGATCTTGAAAGAGCCGTACAAAATATTTTGCAAAATGCTATTAACTATACGAAAGTTGGCACAATCACGGTGGAATTAAAAAAAGAAATGCAAAAAACTATCCTAACTATTTCTGACACAGGTGTTGGCATATCTAAAAATGATTTACC
>JAYTYL010000018.1:0-7629 GCA_043742405.1 bacterium | reverse complement strand
GTGGGAGTTAAAACGGTAACCACGAAGTTTAGGAAGTTTTTTGATAGCATCGCGCATTTCTGGGCGAAACTTACGACCAGCACGAGCGTTTTGCCCTTTAGTACCACGACCACTTGTCTTTCCTCGTTTACCACCACGACCATGGTCTTTAGAACGAATCCTTTTGCTTTGTCTTTTTAAATCATTCATTAACATAAAATTATTTTAATTATAAAGAAATTTTATCTATTTTATTTTCTTCTACTTCCTTAGAAACAACAGGCGTGTTTCTTCTAAAGGTGTTTGGTCGACTACCAAATCTTTTTTGTCCTTCACCTCTATCATTTCTCCCACCTACGAATTTTCTGATTCCTTCTGTAGCCGCCTCGCGAGGTTTATGAGCTCTTTCAAATGGAATGGAGAAATTTTCCAGCGCAGCCATAGTAACTTTGGCATTGTTCAACTTGTTTTTAGAACCAGAGTTTAGCTTTGCAGTTACGTCTTTCACACCAGCGAGAGAAAGTACAATACGAGCCGACGAGCCAGCAATAAGCCCGCGTCCCTTGTTTGGCATAAGAGTCAAACGGGAAGCGTTAAACTTTACAGAGATGTCGTGCGGGATTGAAAACTTTTTGTTAAGTCGTAATGTTCGCATTTTCTTGGTCGCTTGTTTGTAAGCTTTGTCGATTGCAGCTGAAGTGTCTCCACTTTTTCCAATTCCCAAACCAACATGACCTTTTCTATCACCAATAGCAAGTACAACCGAAAATGAGAAACGGCGACCACCAGAAACCACACGAGTTACACGGCGAACGTCGATCATTTTTTGTTCAAACTCTGGCTTTGGTCTTTCAAACTTTCCACCGCTAGATCTTCCCTTTCCTTTGAACCCACCTTTTCCTTGAAACTTCGAGTTTCTGTCGAAAGGTTTTCTCTCACCATTATTATCCACGGCTGCAGGTTCTGCAGCTGCTATTTCAGCTTGTGGCACAACTTCTGTTGTATTTGTTTCTTCTTCTGTCATATTTCTATAATAATAAGCCAGCTTCGCGGGCACCCGCAGCTACAGCTTCTACGCGACCATGATATTTAAATCCACCTCTGTCAAAGAGCGCTTTTTTAATACCACTTTCCAATAATTTTTTACCAACTTCTATTCCTAGTGCTTTGGCAGTTTCTGTTTTTGTACCTTTCATTTTGACGTCTGACATACCCAAAATGGTTTTTGTACCATTTACAGTTGTGTCATCAATAACCTGCACTAACATATTTTTGTTAGAACGGAAAACTGACACACGTGGCATGGTGGGAGTTCCAGAAATTTTAGAACGTACGCGTGCGTGTCGTCTTAATCTTTTTTCTTGTTTATTTATTTTCATAAAATTTTATATTTTAAAATTAAGCGGAACGTTTTCCTTGTTTACGTCTGATAACTTCGTCACTGTAGCGAATACCTTTACCTTTGTAAGGCTCTGGTTCTTTCAGTGCACGAACATTTTTGGCAAAAAGTCCCACTACCTCTTTGTCTATTCCTGTAATGTCCATCACTAGTTTATCGGTTTTAACTGTTAAACCACTTGGAATTTTCATTACAACTGGATGAGAGAAGCCGAGCGCAAAATGAACATCGCTTCCTTTTACTTCCCATTTGTAACCAACACCTTCAACTAAAAGTTTTTTAGTAAAGCCAGTTTCTACACCAATTATCATTCCCTTTACGTGTGCTGCAATTGTTCCCCAAAGCTGAGAGGCTTTTTTATCGTTTCCTTTTTTAGAAACTTTAACTTGCCCATCTACAACTTCTACGTTTACTTTTCCTGCATCGAATTCTCTCTTAACCTCGCCCAGTTTCCCTTTTACAGTTATGGTAGTACCACTTACTGTTACAGTTGTACCAGCTGGAATTAAAAGTTCTTGTTTTCCTATTTTTGACATAAAGTTAGAACATTTTGAATAAAACTTCTCCTCCAACGTGTTCTTTTTTAGCTTGTTTAGCAGTCATAATACCTTTTGGAGTAGTCATAACAACAAGGCCAAGACCACGTTTGAAAATAGGAAGTCTTTTGGTGTTGGCGTAAACACGCTTTCCACTTTTTGAAACTCGCGCGACCTCGCGGATTTTTGGCTCGTTCATTTCACTGTAAACTAGAACTACTTCCAGGAATTTCCCTGCTGGGTTACCATTTTCAGAGTCTATTAGTTTTACAGCTTTCACATAACCTTCTGTTTTTAGAAGGCCTGCTATTTGGTTAGTAAGTTTTGAGTACGGTACGAAAACCTTTTCTTTTCCTACCATAGACGCATTTTTAAGCGTTATAATAAAGTTTGCTATTCTATCCATAAAATTACCATGATGATTTCTTCACGCCCGGTATCATTCCTTCACTTGCTAGCTCTCGAAAACAGATACGGCAAAGATCGAAGTCTCGCATGTAACCATGTTTTCTTCCGCAACGGAAGCAACGACGCACAATGCGTGTTGAAAATTTAGGTGTTTTCTTGGATCTAGCATTTGTACTGGTTTTTGCCATGTATAATTTTTAGATTTAAAACACTGTTTATAATTAAACAAAATTCTCCCTAACCCTCCTTTGAAAGGAGGGAATAGTGCACAAAATGCATAAAGAGAAATTAGTTTAGTCCTTAAAATATCACACAGAAATTCTTTTTAAATTTGTAGGTGAGGAGGAGTGGGCGGCGGCTTCGCCGCTGCTCTATACCTCCAAAACTTTTAAAAGAAAATCGATGGATTAAAAAGACAAGCAACATTCTAACACATTTTTTTCCCAAAGTAAAACCCCGCCGTACTGCTATTTAAAGCCGATTTGGCGGGGGATTGAGCGTGACGTGCTCTACGGGGTTACTAGCCCAGGCTGAGGAAGCCTTAGTTTTAATTCTCCAGTTTGGTTGGCGGCGATGGGATCAGCCGCGGGCGCGGCTGACGAAAAAATTATTGGTCCCAGCTACATAACTATGCAGCTGGCCGTGCTCGGCGACGGCTACGCCGTCGCCGTCGGGTTCAAAAAAACCATGTAAGCCTCCATGGAGTATCCATTTGGCGGGTGCCAAATGGGATCTCCCACCACAATCCTATCAAAACTCTCTCTCTGTCAACTCGAGTTGTCCACTATTTATTTATAAAAAGAAAAAACCCGCGCGAGCTCATCATCAAATGATGGAGCTCAAGCGCGGGTTAGAAGCGTGGTCTCTGCCGGTAGGCCACACCTCCAAAATTAAACATACCATATTTAAAAAATAAAGCAAACCAAGAAATCTTCTATTTCAAAACCAGCAAAATTGGTTTGTTGTTTTTAAAAAGTTTTTGCAAAAGTTTTTTTACATCGCCCACTTTCACTTTTCCTATAATTTCTAAAAACTTCACTGAAGAAAGATACTTACCTCCATAAATTTCAGAAGATATAACATCTGAAACAACCGAGCCAACATTTACCTCCACACTTTCATAGTACTCAACTATAGGTACTACTTTTTTCACCTCACTCTCTGTCACGTCTTTCACCATCTTCTCTACCTCATCTTCAATAATTGTAACAACATCTTTTACCTTTTCTTTTTTAGTATTGGTAGCAAAAAACATATGGACAATATTTCCTAGAAAAAATTCTCTGTACAAACCAATGCTATAAACTAAACCCTCTTGGTCGCGAAGCTTTTTCATGAGGCGACTGGTAAAAGCTCCCACTAAAATGCGCTTCGTGACCACCCAAGTCACTCTTTCTTTTTCATTTAAATTTGGAATCCTAAAAGCTAAGCGAATATTGGCCTGAGCTTTGTCTGTTCTTAAAATCTCAAACTCACGCTCCTTAAGTGGCAAAACTTTGTCAACGATCTTTATTATTTTCACTTTAGAAACTTTTTGTTTTTCATAGAAATTATTTAAAAAACTAATTATTTTTTTATTATCTTTCTCACTATTATTTCCAATTATCAGAAAACTATTTTTAGGGTTTTTATAAATCTCATAAAACTTTTGAAATACATCTCGGGTAATATTTTTCATAGTCTCGTCTGTTCCAAAGAAAAATTTGCTAAGAGTGGTGCCGGCGTACAACCTTCTCATCATTTCATGCCAGATAAGAGAATCATCATTGTCAATATACTCTTTAGCTTCTGTTAGTACTACTTGTTTTTCTTTTTCCAAGTCATCGCTGTGAAAAGTAGTGTTGTAAATCGCCTCATACAAAAGCTCGACAGATTTTAGAGTTTTACTTGGTATTTGGTTTTGGTAATAGACTGTCGAGTCGGGCCCGGTGTAGGCATTGTTGGCTATTCCATTTTCCTCTCGTACATCTTCAAACTCACTTTTATCAGGATATTTAGCGGTTCTCTTCCCTACCAAGTGCTCAAAGAGGTGTGCTAGCCCAAGATATTTTTCGTCGTCGTGCCGCCAACCAATTCTAAAAGCAATCTGAACTGTGCTGGTCGTAAATCTTTTGTCGGTGACAAATATAACTTTTAAACCACTTTTTAAAACTACTTTTTCTATCTTTTCTTGCATAAATCAAATTGATAATACTATTTCAAAGAGAGTAGTCTAAATCTTAAAAGTTCCAATAAGCGGTTTTTTCTTTTTCAACAATAGCTTGTTGTTCAAAAACTGAAACACTTTGAGCTACGGATGGGTCACTCGCAAATATAGTATTTACCAAATACGACTCATTAACTCCAGTATTACTGTCTAAAGAACTCACTATTAGGAAATTTTTCGCCGACAATGGAACTATCATATTGCCCCCAAATCTACGAGAGCCCATAAAAGTATGTAGGCCTCCCATAGTATTTATAGAGATATCTGCCGGCATCGAGACACTCACTTGTGAATCTGGAATACTTTCGTTTTTATTTGGGTAAATTTTCATCCACATGTGCTGTGTTGAGTCAAAATAATAATTAACGGTAGAACAAACTGGGCAAGCACCTACTCCAGTGCCATCAATAATCGAAAGTTTTGGAGAGGTAAATTCTTCTATAGACAACCCCAAACCATTTGGACTTTTAACTAAATATCTTTTTACAACTATGCCATCGCCGTAAATTTTGGAATTTTGCACTGTAGTGTTTGATACTGTCCAGTTTGATGGATACCAAAAAGAAAATCCAAAATTTATATCTTCATACCTTTGCATTCCCGAGACACTTACCGATTGTGTGGCAGCGGTTGTTGTAGAATTGTTAATTATTGTGGTAGTAGAGTTGATAATTGTCGGGACTGTGGTTATAGGAACATAATTACTATCGGTATTAATTAGATTGTTGTTTATATAGAAAATACCAACTAGTGATAAGGTAGCAATTGTGAGAATAATAATAATGAAATTTTTCATGGTTTTATTATAACACATTTAAGGTGTTATTGGTTCAGTAGTACTTGAAGTTGATGTTGCTGGCTCTAGTGGGTTAGAAGGTGAGTTTCCGCTGCTATTTTGATTATTGTTTTGACCGTTATTTTGGTTCTGCAACATTTGTTGTAGTTGTGTTTTGGTAACACAAACATCGTCGATACAAAGCTCTTTGGTCTGTACTTTGTCAGCTTTCAAGTTTTTAATCCACAAAGTCATGTCTAGAAACACATCCGTTATTTTTTGGAAAGATGTTATTACTAGTCTGGTAAATCTGTCGGCCAGACTTCCATCGGAAAGAGTTGTAGAAGTTGCAGTTGTAGTTCCTACCGTGTCACCTCCGTCGTAATATGTATTTTTAATAAATACCACAACTTGTCCCACTTCTGTTGTGGAAGCATTTTCATAAGAAGTAAGTGCTTGTCCCACCACAGTTCCTGCATCTGTTGCCTTCATTCCTACACCAAGAATATCTGATGCTGTTACCCAGTCTCCAGCTTTAATATTGCCATTTTTTGTAACAACTTTCACTGGCACACGTCCAGAAAGACCAACTATCACCGGTTTACCGCTACCAATACTTTCAGCATCCCCGAGAACTTGCCCAGGTTTGGTAGAAATAATACCCAGAGAATTGTTTTGATACTTCCTACTTGTCCTTTCTACTTGGGCTGCCCCTAACAAATTTTCAGAAAGAGAAACAATGTCACCCAACCCAGTTTGAGCATCATCTGTATAGTAGATCTCTGCTAAGTCGGCGCCACGCACGCGAAATGCAACTAGTGAAGAGCTAGCCAAAAGTGTCACAGTGTTTACAGCATCGGCAGTTCCCTGAGCTGCTTGAAAGGTAATATTGCCCCCAGCAGACCCAGCTGAAACTGTACCTGTAAGAGTTCCACTCTTTGTACCAGTTACGAGTGTATTCCAGCTTATTGCTGTTCCACAAGTTGTAGAAGTATATACACTCCCTGCGGCCGGAGTTCGGCCATCCATAGAGTTGATTCCATAGTTACAGGTTGCACCGGTTGCAGAATTGGCAAGAGCAACACGGATATCTGGGGTTGCCGAGCTATTGGAAGTATACAGATAATTTATTTGTACCAGCCAACTTTCGTTTGCACCTATCGCAAAGGTTAGATGCGTGTCATTTTGCAAAGTAGTACTATTTAAAGCAAGTGACTGGTTAGCGGTTTTAGTTTTAGTAACAATATACTGCCCTGCGCCATCACCCACTGGTGCCCAAGCAGTTCCATTCCAAATAAATTGTCTACTGGTTGCTGTTTTTACACGGTCACTACTCATTATAAATTCTACGGTGCCAACATTGTTTACATAAATTATTTTTCCAGCAGTAATATTTGTCGGGTTTGGTAAAGTAATTGTCTGGTCTGCTGTAGATTGGTTTAGGTTAAATACTGAGAATGCATCGATATTTGCAGCTGTGGTAATATTTCCACCCGCAGCAATGTTTGCAATTGTTGCCATCGCGCCAAGAGTAGTCGCCCCTGTTACTGCAAGATTTGTTGTGGTTGCATTATTTATTACCAGAGAGTTACCCGCAATTATTCCGGCTGTTAGGTTTAGTAGGGTTGAAGAAGCTAGTGTAGAAGATCCAGTTATATTTAAATTAAGTGCTGTTTCAGTACCTGAATTGGTTGAGGAAGAAACATTGAGTCCATTAATTGCAAAGTTGTTTCCAGTTAGGTTTGTGAGAGTGGTAGAAGCTAGAGTAGAACTTCCTGTTGCAAATATATTTGTCAAATTCAAAACGTTTGCTCCGATTGTTTGTGCGGTGATATTAGAGAGAGTAGTGGATGCTAGTGTGGAAGACGCTGTTACAAAAAGATTCCCTGTGGTAGAAAGTCCAGAGGTATTTGTGGTTGTGGCATTACTAGTAGAAGAATACCTAGTAGTTGCAAAGTCATTGGTAGAGTTTAGGGTGGTGAAGTTACCTGTGATGGCGTTTGAAGTGGTAGCGTTGGTAGTGGAGGAATAGAGTGTGGTGAAGAAGCCAGTGGTAGAGAATATATTTGAGAGAGAAAGAGTGTTGGCAATTAAAGTTGCAAAGGCTCCTATGTTGCCTGTGATGTTGGTAAAGGTGGTGCTAGCTAATGTAGAGGATCCAGTGTTAAAGACATTTGTAGAGTTTAATTGTTGGATTCCAAGATTATTGGCAGTTAGGTTTGTGAGAGTGGTAGAAGCTAGAGTAGAACTTCCTGTGTTTACAAAGTTTGTAGCTGTGAGAGTTCCAGAAATAGTTGATGAACCAGAGTTTAGAGAAGTTAGGTTT
>JAYTYL010000017.1:0-1521 GCA_043742405.1 bacterium | reverse complement strand
ACCTTCTGCATGGTCGTCAGTGTGAGCTGATATTTTACCTTCAGCATCGTCTTCATTTAAAAATTTTCTTGTTACTTCCAAAACTTGATTTTCTACATCAGTATTCATTTCTTCACCCAAAACAAATTCAACAGAACTATGTGCGTCCATTAAAAGTCCAAGACCCCCCCCAGGAATTGCAACAACATTTGGTTCAGACTCAGTAACATAATCATCTAAAGTACTAGTCCTTCGCCCATCTATACAAGTAACTTGTACACCCTTTGGTAAAATTCCCTTAGTTTGCAGATATGTAAAGCTTTCTTTTAAAGATTCAGAGTCGATCAAACTTTCGTGAATTTTTTGCTCTATTTTATAGGGTTTTTCAATTGTAGAACTTGGGTTAATTGGTGGTGGCATAATTTTTATTTATTTATTTATAATGTACAAGAAACATTATATACCTTTTTGAGAAAATTTCAATTGCAAATTTGTCAATAGTCTGTTATAATTGCTCGCATGAAAACAAAAAAGTCACTACTAAAAAGATTGAAAATCACTAAAAATGGTAAGATTCTTGGTCGTGGAAAAGGTATTGGCCACTTCAATGCTCGAGCTCGCCGTGTAGACCAACTTGCAAAAAGAAAAGACGTCCCTTTTTCTATGTCTAACAAAGAAAAAAGAAGATTTTTACCAGGACTAGTTGCTGTTACTAAAAAAGGCACAGGTTCTACAAAGAAAAAAACTGCCTACGTAAGTAAACAAACTAAAACTACAAAATAGTTTTTAGAAAAATTTAAATAATAATAAATATATGACAAGAGTAAAAAGAGGAAAAATTTCCCTAAAAAGACGAAATAATGTACTAAAAGCAGCCAAAGGTTATAGACTACAAAGAAGTACCAAAGAAAGAGAGGCAAAAGTAGCTTTGCGAAAGGCTGGAGTACACGCTTTTTCCCATAGAAAAGACAAGAAAAATGACATGCGAAAACTTTGGAATGTAAAAATAAATGCTTCTCTTCGAGAAATGGGTACAACTTATAGCAAATTTATAAACGCTCTAAAAATTAAGAATATTGTTTTAGACAGAAAAGTAATGAGTGAGATGGCCGAAAAACACCCGAAAGCTTTTGCAAACCTAGTAGAACAAGTAAAATAAACTTGTCCGACCGCTCATAGCTCAGTTGGTAGAGCAGCTCCCTCTTAAGGAGACGGTCGTAGGTTCGATCCCTACTGAGCGGACTAGTGGTGTGTAAAATACAAAACAGGAAGTTTTTATTTTATTGGAAGTGCTTTGGCCGCTTGTATCATCTTAGGAGTTGCACGAAAAGTTGTTGTGACTTCGTAAAGAATAGTCCCAGGGCTAGAACGAGGAAAAGCATCATAGAAATCCTGTCCCCCAAATATATCTTTGCCAACGCACGCTGTTGGTATGTACTTCTCGGTTAAAATCAGACGGTCTTTATTATATGGAACATATATTTTGATTGTATTACAAGGATGCCATTTATACACTCCCTCTGGCTCAGAAAAAGTGTCAGT
>JAYTYL010000016.1:0-4536 GCA_043742405.1 bacterium | reverse complement strand
AGGTCTAAAGGATATGCAAAACACTATTTCCGAAAACATATCGACTTGTAATAAATAAAAGTGGAGTATACTTAAATCATGCAAAAATTCATTTCTTTAATTAAAAAAAGTACAGCTGTAAAATTATTAATTGTGCCTTTGGCAATATTGTCTGTTTTTTATCTTGCTGTCAACTTAACAAATACGAAAAATATCTCACCCGAGATGTCCATACAGTCAGTAAGTCCTTTTGGCAAAGGAAAAGCAATCGCGGCTTCTTGTGGATTTAGTCTGCATGGCAGTCCAGATGAAACTCCTGTTAGTTGCAAAGGTATTTGTCCAAATAAAACTATTGCAAATGGACAAAGTCAGTGTGGTGGCAATTGCGATGTATCCCAAACATGTTTATGCCCAAATGGAGCTACAAACCCGCCCACGTGTGATCGGTGTATACTTGGTCAACAGTTTGTGAATAAAATATGTGAGCCAAATTGTACCAACGGCGCAAACAATCCTCCTTTTTGTGACAGGTGTGCAAATGGAGCAACCAACCCTCCAAGTTGTGATGTGTGTACAAATGGTCTTCCTCCTGTCGGTGGACAATGCCGCAACGATGGCGACCCTTGTACGATTGTAAATGTTTGCGGTCAAAATAAAACTGGTGTATATAAAAATGGTATCTGTTTGTCTGCAAATGGTGAGAGCTTAAATAATTC
This sequence comes from bacterium, assembly GCA_043742405.1. Taxonomy (GTDB): domain Bacteria; phylum Patescibacteriota; class Minisyncoccia; order Phycocordibacterales; family UBA5272; genus JBBQKQ01. The sequence goes on along the minus strand of JAYTYL010000016.1, from coordinate 3,841 downwards.
TTGCATAGTAACTTTCAATGTCACACCTACTAGTGTTCGGCCAGATGGTTCAGTTGAGTTTAGTTGGGCACTTGAGAACTTACCTAGAAACGTAGGATCGAGATGTGGTTTTGTTGACCTAACAACAGCTACACCAAGACCAATTCCAGGTCTCCAAAACCTAGACCCGACAAAAGACAACGTCCGCATTTCAAATATTCAATCTACTACACGTTTCTGTTTAATTTGTCAGTTCTATAATTTATTAAACAATGCAAGCCTAGGCAATGCTGCCAGCCACCAGTGGATAAGAGTGATAAGGATTGGTGAGAACTAGAAATCACAAAAGTGTTATAATTGGTAATCATGGATAGCCAAATACTGATTAAAAATTTAGATTTTTTAACTTTCAAAGAGAAAGAGAATCTAAGTAGTTTAAAAATTAAAACTTTGGAGGAACTCCTATACTATTTCCCTTTTCGCTTTTTGGAAGCACCTACAAATAAACGAATAGATGATCTAAAGGTTGGAGAAAATGTTTCTGTGTCTGGAGTCGTAGTGGACATAGAATCTAAAAAAACTTACTCCAAAAACACTGCTTTTACAAAAGTAACCATAAATGATGACACGGAAAGCCTGGAGGTTTTTTGGTGGAATATGCCCTACATTTCAAAATCTTTGAAAGTGGACCAGAGAGTCGTTCTTACAGGAATAATTGCAGAGAGAAATGGAAAAATCTATTTATCTAACCCAAGAATTGAAAAAGTAAAAAATCTGAGCCTAGAAGTAGACGGTACTCTGTTTGAAAAAAAACTTACAGAGCCGATGAGTGGTGTTTACTATGAAAACAAAAATATTAAAAGTCTGCAACTTAGGAAAATAATAGAGAAGTGCCTAAAGTCTACTCAGTTTAAAAAAATTAGAAATCTAATCCCAAAAGAAATTTCTATAAGACTAAGCTTACCGGAAAGACAAAATGCAATAATAAGAAGACATCTTCCAGTAAGTACGGACGACGTTATCGCAACCAATAAATATTTTGCATTTGAAGAAATCTTTGTCATGCAACTTTATCGTGAACACGAAAAAGCTTTGCGGAAAGATGAGCATGCTTATAAAGTCCTTGAAGATAGCATAAAACAAGGTGAATATTATGAGCTTCTAAAAAATATCCTGCCTTTCAAATTCACTGATGGGCAAGAAAAAATTTTAGAGACAGTGCTCGGCGACATGCGTGAGGACAGGCCGATGTCACGCCTGGTAGAAGGGGATGTGGGAAGTGGAAAAACAGCTATCGCCTTTGCGGCTGCAGTAGCTGCAATATTTTCCAAAAGTAAAACTACTAGAAAAGTACTCCAGGTAGCTTGCATTGCACCTACTGAGATTTTAGCTAACCAGCACTTCGAGTTTTTTACCAAAACTTTAAGCTCGGAAAAATACTTTGGTATAGCACTTCTCACAAGTAAAGGTGCTAAAATTTGGCCTTCAAAAGCTGATAGAGAAAAGTGGGTAGATGTACCAAAGTCGCGAGTAAAAAAACTTTTAGACAATGGCCAAATTCATATTGTCATAGGTACTCATGCACTTTTTAATAAAAATGTTAAATTTGAAAACCTTGCGCTTATAATATTGGACGAACAACACCGGTTTGGCGTGAAGCAAAGAATGGCGCTAATAGAAAATAATAAAAATAATAAAGTAGTGAAAGCAAAAAATGATTTGCGGGAAATACAACTTGAAAAACCTATTCCCCACCTACTTTCCATGTCGGCGACTCCTATTCCTCGTACCCTTGCACTTACAATTTATGGTGACTTAGACCTCTCTATTTTAGACGAGCTTCCACCAGGACGTAAGCGTGCTACTACTAAAATTATAAACAAATTTGACCGTGAGAAAATGTACGAGAAACTTTTTGAGCAAGTCAAACTTGGTAGACAAGCATACATCATTGCTCCTAGAATAGCCCATAACGAAGAAACTTCCAACAAAAGTAGCGTTGAATATGAAGAAAAAAGGATAAAAGAAAAGTTTCCAAATTTAAAAATTGGTGTACTTCATGGTAAAGATAAAAATAAAGAAACCACAATTGCAAAGTTTTACAACAAAGAAATCGACATTTTGATTTCCACTACGGTTGTAGAGGTTGGTATAAGTGTTGCTAATGCTACAGTAATAGTCATCGAAAATGCGGAAACTTTTGGGCTAGCCCAGCTACACCAACTACGTGGTCGCGTAGAAAGGTCGAGCGAGGAAAGTTTTTGTTTTTTAGCTTGTGACTCCATAAATGAAAGTTCGTTAAAGCGCTTAACTGCCTTGGAAAAAAGCAATAATGGTTTTGAGCTTGCTGAGGTCGACCTTGCTGACCGTGGTGCAGGAAGTTTAATTGGTAATCGTCAGTCGGGTCTAACAGACATCGGCATGGAAGCTATAAAAAATAGAAAGCTAGTAGAAACTGCAAAAAGTGAAGCTCAGAATCTTTTAAAGGAAGATCCATCCCTTTCAAAATATCCAAATCTAAAAAACAAAATAGAATCTTTCAGTTTCCACGAGGAGTAGTCATCTATAAAGTGTCCTGAGCAGAATTTTCCTGTGAGTCTCTTTTGCAATTTTGTAATACCCACTATTTATGGCAGCAAATCCATCCATCATTATTCCATTATTAACCTCGATAACTTTCAAACCTTCTTCTGTATCTAGTATATCTACAGCAGCCAAACACAAGTCTAAAACTTTAAAAGCCTGAAGTGCTAATTTTTTCAATTCCAAATACAAAGAATATTTTTTTTCAATGAGTTGTGCAGTGGCACCTTTAGACAAGTTGTGTTGCCAACTACCATTTCTAATTTTTTTGTACGCAAACAAAATCTCACCATCCAAAATATAAAACCTATACTCAAACTTACTTTCATAATATTTGGAAATAGCAAGACTCTGTTTAGTTTTCAGAACATCCACGATATTTTCTACCTCCTTTTCAGTCTCACATAAATATACCCCATTGCCCTGCGAGCCATTATTAATCTTTACAACTACAGGTAAGCTAAACTCTTTCAATATCTCACCTACTTCGCTTTTGGCGGTTTTTTGGATCTCAAGACATATTCGCCAATCTTCTTTTAGAATAAGTTTATTTTCAATCGTAGCCACACCACCATTCTGCAAAACGCAACTCGTCAAAACTTTGTCATACAAGGTCAAGTAATTCACAGCACTGTTCAAATTAAAATTATACCCTTCTGTCCAGGTATGTTGCCCAGTTTTTTTATCTGTAATTTTACACATCCACTCGTGACAAAAAATTTCTAAGTTTAACTTTTCCTCCGCACAAATCTCTTTTAAAATTTCAATAAAAAAACGTTTTTTCATAATATATAATCTAAAAAATTAATTAATAATCAGTCCAACAAAATACCAATAATTAATTTTAAACTTAGATCATAATCTGTTTGATTTTTGCTTCTAAAACATTAGAAAATAAACAAGCCACAACTATAGGACCCATGCCACCAGGCACTGGGGTATAGGAGTAGCATTTTGAGTAGCATTCTTGTGCAAAATCCCCCGTTAAAACTCCATCTACTTTGTCCCAACCATAGTCCACAAGTACTACTCCATCTTTTATAAACTGACTAGAAATAGCATTTGCTTTACCAATTCCCGAAATCACCACATCACAATCTTTAATTTTTTCATATTCACATTTTAAAACTTCAACATAATTAAATTTATTCTCTTTCAAAAAATCTCGGATGGGTAGTCCTACTAATTTTCCAAGTCCGACAACTGCAACTTTTTTATTTTGCAAATCGCAAACTTTTTGTAAAGACAAAACTATAGGCGAAATAAATAAACTTTTTTT
>JAYTYL010000015.1:0-2079 GCA_043742405.1 bacterium | reverse complement strand
TCTAATTTAATTATTTTCATAATCTGATTTTACCATATTTACATCGTAAGAGTCGGAAATACATGATCTGGGTTTCTGTCTTTCTCTTCTTCTTTTACTAAAACAAAACGTTTTACATCGCCCTCACTTACACCATCAAACCTCTCAACAGAAGTTATGTATAATTGTCCATGGTCGTACAAAGCTCTATACACAACAAAAAACTGATCGCCAGGAAGATCACTATTTTTAGCAATATCAACTACAATATACTTGTTACCACGATAATGTTCATATACTCTGTTTCTTAAAATATTGGTTTCTGTGTTTTTTATTTGCATATATTTGTGAGCGTCAATGCTTATTTGATATATGTTAATTATAACACAAACAATCTTCTCGAGAGAATAAAAAATACTTTAGTATTCGATCTCAAAACAAGTCACCAGATCTTCTCCTTATATATATCAAAAATTTCTTGTTTCAAAGTTTTTTTATCATAGACATTTTTTTGTTTTTTATTAAAGTCTACTTTTCTCAAATCAGCAATTTTTTTCACTTCTATTTTTTTTATTTTTGCATTCTTATAAAAATCTGTTAATTTTGGAAGATTGTCAGGGGTTCCAATTTCTTCCAAAATTCTTAGTCTGACATCTGCACCTTTAAATATTCCTTTTGATTTAGAAATAGACCTGTCTCCTGGCCTGAAAAATTTGATACATTTTTTTATTCTTAAATCTTGTTCATAATTAGATCTAAACCAGAATTCATAGGGTATTTTTTTGTTTATTATATAACAGACTAACTTAAACAAGTTTTCCCCAACAAAGTTTATCTGTCCGTCAGCATTTATCTCATAAGTTAGTTTTTCAAAAACAGCAAGCCTCTCCTTTAATTTTTTTTCAAACTCAGAAACACTCCACGATTTTGCTAACGCTCTATCTTCTCGACTTTGCAATCTTTCAAAAAGATTTTCTTTTTTAACAGATAAATAAATAATTTTTGTTTTTCTAGTCAACAAATCAAGACTCTTTTTATTTAACAAAGTTCCCCCCCCGTTGATATAATTGAACTCTCCCTCCGGTTTATTTTTTTTAAGGTATTAAACTCCAAATCTCTAAACGCCTCCCAGCCGTGTTTTTCTATAAATTTATCTTGGTTTTCACCAGTAACATTAGTTATTAATTCATCCACATCATAAAAATTCCACATAAGTCTTTGGGCTATGTATCTACCTAAACTAGTTTTTCCAGAGGAACTAAAACCTGATAAGGTTATTATTTCCGATTTAAGTATTGACATGTTTTAATAAAAATATATTTACTTTTTCCTAGTGTGACTCTAGAGAGAATCGAACTCTCCTTCCATCCTTGAGAAGGATGTGTCCTAACCGATAGACGATAGAGCCAAGTGTTTTGTATTTTAACATAAATTTTGAAAAAATGTATTATACTCTTCTTATATGAATTTAATCAATAATATTAAAAATATTTTTTCTTCAAATGCAAAGCCAAAGAAAAAAACTAAAGGTGCGAGAAAACCTAAAACTATTAAAACCGAACTACTTGCTATGAATGTCGAAGAGGAAAAAAAAGTAGGTAAGAAAGTGAGGGTAGCAATAAATGGTTTTGGGAGAATTGGTAGGGCCTTTGTAAGGCAGGCCATGGAACGAGAAGATGTAGAAATTGTAGCTATCAACGATTTGGGCAATATTGAAAATTTGGCCTACCTGTTAAAATATGATACAGTTTACAAAAAAGCAAAGTTTAGTGTGGAGGTAGTGGGCGGCAAATTAAAAATTGGAGAAAACTTGGTTGAATTTATTCAAGAAAAAGTTCCTGAAAATTTGCCTTGGAAAAAATTGAATATCGACGTAGTGGTGGAGTGTACAGGGATATTTGTGAAGTTTGCAGATGCAAAAGTGCATGTAGAGAAAGCGGGAGCAAGAAAGGTAGTCATAAGTGCGCCTGCAAAAGACGAGCCGACAGATGCTGGCCAGGCCACCATTCTCATGGGCATTAATGAGGAACGACTACCTACTTGCACTATTACTTCCAACGCATCTTGTACAACCAATGCGGCTTCCCCACTTATTTCTAT
>JAYTYL010000014.1:0-4876 GCA_043742405.1 bacterium | reverse complement strand
TGTAAATACAGAAATCGAAGGCGTAGATTCGGACTCCGATTTAGCCTAATAACTGGATTCTACAATTGTGAGTTGAGTGGGATATGAAAGAGGTCTATTCAAAACTCTTTTCAATCTTCCCATCTCAAAAGATGAGGCAATTGAGACAGCAATACAAGACGCGTTCTCAAAACCGGACCCTAAGAGGTAAAATAGTGTTTTACCCGCAAATGTGAAGTGTGGGTTTGGGTGGCCTGGCATACAAACTATAATATATCAGGCTGTCTTTTTGAAATAAAATGTTGAGTGAAGTGTATTAAATTATGTCAGTGAGTCGTTTCAAGTAGACGGCTCCCTGACACACACCAACAGCGATGTAGGTGTGTATTTTTTTGTGGATAACTTTATTCGTAAACAAAGTACATAGAAGTGATATAATTTACATATATGAAAAGAATATTTTGTAAAGATTTAAATCCAAAAGATGGAAACATGAGCTGTTCAATGTATTTTGATTGTGAGCAAGTTGATACTTCAATGCAAAAGACAATTATTAATCATTTAAATTTTGGACCAGTACACATGGAAGCTGTACAAAAAAATAATTTATACTCTAGCAATACTGAGTATCCAATAAATGACCTGCAAAGAATATTCGATAGCGGTGTGGAGATAAAATATTAATATGTCATCTGGAGAAGGATTAGTAGGACTTCTATATGCATTGAAAGGAATATTTGAAGCAGGTGTTATCTGGATACTTACGGCGGCAGGTGTTTTAGCTTTTTTTAGATTAATAATTTACTTTATTGGTGCAAAAGCTGGGATATCAATATTTAAAGCTAAAAGTAGAATAGGTATTGATAGTGATCCTAATAAAATTATGTGGGCGCTATTTATTTTAACAATAATATTTGCGTTATACTCCTTCATAGGTTTGACAGCAGACATATTTGGTCTAAATTCTGCGCCAGTTGGTGGCATATATAAAAAGTAAGTTTATGAAAAAAAATACTCAAAAAAACTTTAAAAATATTTATTTAAAAACTTTTTTGTATGGAGTTTTGTTTTCTTTTTTAGTAACCCCATTTTTTACTTACGCGGCAACAACTTATTCACAAGATTTGTTTGGGCTTTTTGAATATGCAAAAGCTATTATAAATGACATTGTTTTATGGCTTATTGTCACAGGAGCAGTGTGTTTTTATATTTATAAACTGGTAAAGATGATTTGGGATGGAAAGTTTGACAGTGATGCTAAACAATATATCTTATATGGTCTTATTGCTCTAACTCTAATGTTCACCTTCTACGCAGTAGCAAGTTTGATAGCTGTTACATTTGGTATACCTATCGCCATTCCACAATTTTTTAAAGAGCAAGACGGTCTCAGTCCAGGTTCGGGAAATATAAATAGAAGTTATGGGGTGATCGGCGCATAGACAGTGTTTACAGAGTTAAGAAATTTTCAAACCCCAATAGCTCGCAGTAGAGTTTCTGTATTTTCTTGCAAGTGTGAATTGATAAAACCCAAAAATTAAGACTAAAAGTATAAGAATGACTTTTGCGTAGACCCAAAAATCTGGAGTTTTAAAATTCCTAACATATTCATTAAACACTGCGGTACCTAGACAGAATATTCCCCATCTCATATTTAAAATACGCCACCCTTTGTCGGTAATATCAAAAAAATATTCAAACAGGATTTGTAAGTACGGTTTTGTTGAAACTTTTTTGCTTAACGAAAATAAAAGTCCCAAACCAAAAAAACTGTCCAGGAGAGTGTCTTTCAAAATATATAGGTCTGGGCTTTTGTAATATAGTGAAAGTATGCCGAAAAACAAGACGCCTACAAGAGTGGCAAGTGCAAATTTTGGAACCTGTTTTTCTACAAAAAATAGAATCTTAAAACTAATGATAGTCGCGATGATAATAGCAATTGTTGCATAAGCAAAATTGGTATATTGGAAAGTGACTAGAAAAGCAACCACAGGCCCAAACTCACACACGGTTGCTAAAAATATTTTTTTGTACATTTGTACTATTATACCAGTAAATTAAAAAATATTTGCAGGGCGTGGTATAATATAAAAACTTTGAAAAATATGAAGAAAGACGAAAATAAAGTCGAAAGTAAAAATAAATTTCAGGCAAAAATTGAAGGAGAAAAAATTGTGATAAAAGGTGCAAGGACTCACAATTTAAAAAATATTGATTTGGAAATTCCTAGAAATAAGATGGTTATTTTTACTGGACTTTCTGGCTCGGGTAAATCCTCACTTGCTTTCGATACTATTTTTGCTGAAGGGCAAAGGCGTTATGTAGAAAGTCTGTCGCCATACGCTAGGCAATTTCTAAACCAGCTGGAAAAGCCAGATGTAGATGAAATAACTGGGCTATCGCCCGCAATAGCCATCGACCAAAAAACTAGAAGTAACAACCCTCGCTCGACAGTTGCTACTATTACAGAAATTTATGATTATTTACGTGTACTTTATGCCCGTGTTGGGCAGCCACACTGTGTAGAGTGTAGTAGCAGAATCCAAAAACTTTCTAACGAGGAGATCATAAATATAGTATATGAAAAAATAACTCACGCTAAGAAAAATGGCAAAACAGAAATTAAAAAAGTAAAAGGGGTGGAATTTTCAACTGACAGTGTAGAAATACTTTCGCCAGTTGTACGTGGCAGAAAGGGAGAATATTACCAAATGCTCTACGACATGCTGGGGAAAGGCTATACCGAAACTTATGTAGATGGTGTAAAGCACAACCTGCGCGAGAAAATAGTTTTGGAGAAAAACAAAAAGCACAATATTTCTGTACTAGTGGACACAATCGGCGTGGATGAAATTTTGAAAAAAACCAAAGACGCAAAGACTAGACTAAGTGAAGCAATTGAACACGCTATTCATGAAAGCAAAGGCTTGGTGGAATTCGTTTTATATGGAGAAAGTGTGGTACTTTCATCACAATTTGCTTGTTCGAATTGTGGATTTTCTTTTCCAGAAGTTGAACCAAGGCTTTTCTCTTTTAACTCTCCGTATGGCGCTTGTGCCACTTGTAACGGTTTGGGTGTGAAGTATTTGGGTGCACTCGATGCATGTGAAGATTGTGAAGGCAAACGACTTCGCAAAGAAGCACTAAGTGTTTTTTTGAAGAGTACGGATTCTCAAAAAAATATTGTAGACGCTACAGATTTGTCGATTGGTGGGGCGAAAGAATTTTTTGCAAACTTGGTTTTGACGGAAAAAGAAAAAGAAATTGCATATGTTGTTATGCGGGAAATTCTTACACGCCTAGATTTTCTTTTAGACGTCGGCCTCGACTATTTAACACTTAACAGAAAAGCAGACACACTTTCGGGTGGTGAAGCACAAAGAATTCGTCTGGCTTCACAGCTCGGCTCTACTCTTGTAGGAGCGCTTTATGTTTTGGATGAGCCTACCATTGGTCTTCATCAGAGAGATAATGACAGATTAATTAAGACCTTGCTTAAGTTAAGAGATTTGGGAAATACTATTTTAGTTGTCGAGCATGATGAAGATACTGCCTACGCCTCAGACTTTCTGGTAGACATCGGACCTGGTGCTGGAGTGCACGGTGGACATGTGGTGGTAGCCGATTATTTGGATACATTACTTGAAGCTCCTACAAATAAGAGTGATTCCATCACGCTTGCGTATTTACGCGGAGAAGAAAAAGTTTTTGTTCCCACGGAACGCCGTACAAAAGATGGTGGAAGTTTGGTAATTAAAAATGGCAATGCTTTTAACATTGAAAATTTAAATACCAAAATTCCACTTCAAAAAATGGTGACAATTACAGGAGTTTCTGGCTCGGGAAAGTCTACACTTATGTATGAAATAATAAATAGAAATTTGGAAGCAAAACTGGAAAGAAAAATGCGTACCGCCAAAACTTACAACGTCGAATTTTTCGGTGGAGTAGAAGAGAATTTGTCGCGTGTAGTTTTGATTGACCAAAGCCCGATAGGTAGGACGCCACGTAGTAACCCTGCAACTTACACCGGCTCTTGGACACCTATTCGTGAGTTATTTGCTGAGTCTGCTGAAGCAAAAACACGTGGTTGGTCACCGAGTAGGTTTTCATTTAATGTCCCAGGTGGGCGCTGTGAAGCCTGTCAAGGCAATGGCCAGATAGCTGTTGAAATGCACTTTTTGCCGACAGTTTATGTACTTTGCGACGTGTGTAATGGGAAAAGATTTATGAAAGAAACTTTGGAAGTAAAGTTTAAAGGTAAAAATGTGTATGAACTTTTGGAAATGACGGTAGAAGAAGCTGAAAAGTTTTTCTACGATATCCCAAGTATCCACGACAGAATGGACTCGATGCTAAAAGTAGGTCTCGGCTATTTAAAACTGGGCCAAAGTGCCACCACCCTTTCAGGTGGGGAAGCACAGCGTGTAAAAATATCTAGTGAGTTGTACAGACCAATGACAGAACGCACAATTTATTTATTGGATGAGCCGACAGTGGGACTTCACTTTGAAGATGTGAAAAAGTTGATAGAGATTTTAAACAAGCTGGTGGACAAAGGAAACAGTGTAGTTCTGATAGAGCACAATTTGGATATTATAAAAGTTTCGGACTGGGTAATTGATATTGGCCCAGAAGGTGGAGTGGGTGGCGGGAAAATCGTCGCACAAGGCACGCCAGAGCATGTGGCAACAGTAGAAGCCTCACATACGGGTAGGTATTTAAAAAAAGTTTTGAAGAGAGATAGACAAAAATAGAAGTCTGAGGATCTTGTGCTACTTTACAAAAAATGGTATACATTAGACCTCTTTCATATCCCCCATTCCATGCTACACTTAAGTCATGAACATTAAACAATTAAGTGACACACAATTTAAAAGAAAAACAGGAATACAAA
>JAYTYL010000013.1:0-4854 GCA_043742405.1 bacterium | reverse complement strand
TTTGTATTCCTGTTTTTCTTTTAAATTGTGTGTCACTTAATTGTTTAATGTTCATGACTTAAGTGTAGCATGGAATGGGGGATATGAAAGAGGTCTATTGCAAAGATGTTACGCGTAGGACATTCTTTTAAAGAAATAGCTAGAACTCTAGGTAAAGATAGAAGTTCGATTGGAAGACATATTAAAAAATATGGTGGCAGAGATGGATATGATGTATTTGAAGTTAGAAGAAGTAAAAAAATCACAAGAATTAACGCAATGCAAGGCATCCGAATAATTAAAGGAGAATTACTTCGCAAGATAATTAGAGAACTAAAGAATCACAAGTCACCAGAACAAATAGCCGGAGTATTCAAAAGAAAGAAACAGAAAATTGTAGCCAGTACCATTTACAGATATATTAAAGAAAGAGCACCACACTTAAAACAATTTCTTCGATCTCAAAAAGGAAAGTATCGTAGAAAACGAGGAACAAAAGAAAGAGAAGAATTACGCGAAAGACTAAAGAAAAAACGAATAGATGAAAGACCAGCAATCGTAGAAAGACGAGGGCGAATTGGTGACTGGGAAGGTGACACATTAATGGGTCGAGACAAGAGAGTTCGTATTGTTTCTTTTGTAGACAGAAGAACCGGATACTTAATTGCCTACCTTCTTCCAAGAATGAATGCAATGCTTTTGACTGAACTCACCCTCAAATATTTTAAACATATTCCAAGAAAGAAAAAGAAAACAATTACTTTTGACAATGGAGTGGAATTTAGTGACTGGGAAATACTAGAGAAATACTCTAAAATGAAAATATATTTTGCCTATCCCTACCACCCATGGGAACGTGGTAGTAACGAAAATACTAACGGATTACTCCGTCAGTATTTTCCTAAAACCATGGATTTTAATTTAATAACTGAAATTGAATTAAAGAAAGTAGTGTCTAAACTAAACAAACGAGAACGCAAACGTTTAAAGTTTTTAGCTCCAAAAAATCTGTTCTGGAAAAGGAGGGGTTGCAATTAGGGTGCTAATTCACCTCATTGAGCATAATTTCAATGTAATTAGAGATTATAAATATATTTCTGGCTTAAATATGTTATCATAAAATTATGAATTTCAAAAAACTATCAAAACCTAAAAAAGGTGATAAGGTTGCAATAATTTCTCCATCTTTCGCAGCCCCCGGTGTCTGGCCCCATGTCTATGAGCTTGGGCTTTCTAGATTAAAAGATATTTTTGGTCTTGTCCCTGTAGAATATCCGGCAACTAAAAAAGTGAATGCTACAAATGAAGAAAAAATGAATGATTTAAAAAGTGCTTTTTCAGATGGTGATATAAAAGCAGTAATAGCAAGTTTGGGTGGGGATATTCAAGTTACATATATAAAATATTTAGAAGAGTTTAAAGAAATATTTGAAAATAATTCTAAACCATTTTTTGGTTTTTCTGACAACACACATTTTTGTAATTTCTTGTGGCTGCATGGAATACCATCTTTTTATGGAGCATCACTTTTTACACAATTTGCAGACCAAAATAAAATGAATGATTTTACTGTTGAATATCTTAAATATGCAATGTTTGACAATGAGTCTAATCAGAGATTTTTTGAACTAAAACAATCTCCTATGTATAATGACATTTCACTTGAGTGGGATGATAAAGAAACTCTTACGCAACCTAGGATTTATGAAAAAAATGACGGATGGAAATGGGATATGAGAAATAAAGAAAGTGAATTAGTGGAAGGAATATCTTGGGGTGGATGTTTAGAGTCTATTGATGAATTATTGAGGCACAATATTCAAATTCCAACTTCAGAACAATTTAAAAATATAGTTTTATTGGTAGAAACTTGTGAAGAGATAAATTCTGCGCATTATGTATATAGAGTTTTTAGAGCATTAGGAGAAAGAGGGGTACTCCGAAATATTAAAGCCGTGTTAGTTGGTAGGCCACAAGCCTGGGATTTTTCCAAGCCAATGAACACAGAAGAAAAACAAAAATACAGACAAGAGCAAATTGAAATAATTGTAAAAGTTGTAAGAGAATACAACCAAGATATTCCAATAATTCAAAATATGGATTTTGGACACACTAATCCACAAATTCCTATGCCTTACGGAAGTAACTATAAGATTGATTTAGTAAATAAAAAAATCTTTGCAGAGTTTTAATATATGAAAAATAAAAATGAACTTTATGAACAACTAAATAGTGAAAGGTTGGAAATATATAACAAAGTTATTGATATATTTACAAATGAAGCCATTGAAGCCCATGTTTTTGGATCTATTGCACGAGGCGATACAGATGCATTTAGTGATATTGACATTTGGTTCACTTACAGAGATGAGGATTTTGAAAAAATTAAAAGTAGTAGAATGGAAAACTACAAAAAAATCGGAAACTTGTTACAAGTAATAGAACCCCCACAAAATGCACCGATTAATGGAATCTGCTCATCTTTAAAATATTTAACAGAAAATAATAATATCCAAGTTGTAGATATTTACTTGTGCCCGCAAACTACATCTGTAATTAATCCAGAAGCCAAAAAGCTATTTGGAATTGATTTACCAATAGTCGAAACTATGGACTATAATCCACAAAAGGTAGAAGTTGGTTCTGACTATAGAATAAACTTTTTTAGTTCTTTCATATTTGGGACAATTAAAAAGCTAGCTAGGAAAGATGATGACCTACTCGAAGCCGTAATTACTCAATACAACAATTTGAAAGATAAATATAATTTTCACACAGAAGAATTAAAAAGCACTGGAAAAAATCTAATTACACTACTAGATATTATTGAAAAAACTAAAAAAATTTCAAACCTGGAACAACAATTTGTCTTGGATAAATTTAAATATTTTGCCAAGAGAGCCTTAAGTCCAAATATGTTTCTCCTTTGTGGGTTGCCTGGATCAGGCAAAACCTTTTTGGCTAAACAAGAAGAAGATTTGGATACCATTAGAATTTCTCACGATGAAGAATTTTTCGCAAGATATGGAAAAGAAGATACAGGAATGAAACATGACGAATATTCTGATACAATAAAAATTGAATTGTTAGACAAAATTACAAATTTTCTAAAAGATAATAAAAATGTAATTTTAGATTACGGTTTTTGGAAAAGAAAAGATAGAGAAGAGTACAAAGAAAAATTTAAAGATATAGCAAATGTAAAAGTTGTATATTTTGATGTTCTCAAAGAAACCAGATGGAATAGAGTTTTGAATCGTGACAAGACAGACAACCACAATCTAAATCTTGAAGCTTTGGAGTTATTTGAGACAAAATTCGAAAAGCCAAACGAAAGTGAGCATACGATTGTAATGGCCTAAAACAAGCTAGTATCTATGTGTCTCGGTCGTTGTGACGACGCTCAAGTTAGCTGCCAGACTTGGACTCGAACCAAGATATTGGGATCCAGATTCCCAAGTCCTACCATTAGACGATCTGGCAATACTTGACATTTTACCATAAAATCAGAGATTATTCTTTGTTAAAAAAATTTTGTTAAATAAGTTAGGATTTCACTTCCCAGAAAAATGTAAACTGCACAAGTCAGGCCTTCGCCGATGATTATTCCCAAAATAAATTTCCAATAGTTTATGCGAAGAGTTCCGGAAATATAACACAAAATATCTGTAGGAAAAATTGGTGATGCGGAAAAGAAGATAATTATTGGCAGTTCATATTGTGTTAGAAGTTTCTTTAGCCAATTTATTTTTGGTACCAGACTAGGTGACACACTATCTTGTAAATGTAAAATTTCTAAAAAGAAATAGGCGATAGTAGAAGATGTAAAAACGGTTGTCATTATTAAGAAAAATAGGACGGTGGGAGTAAAGAAAATGAAACCAGCAATAATAAGGATAGTGATGGGTAAAAATGTAAAGCTACGGAGTGAGCCAGCAAAGAGAAAAATAAAAATACCTAAAGAGTTAGACACTGCAAAAATATTTTCCAACGCTATCTTTATAAAATCTGGTTCATATAAATAAATACCGATACAACTAAATGCAAATGTTACCCAGCAGTAAATTATATAATTTCTTATTTCTTTACTCATGTAGACTTATTGTACTACAAAATTGTTTATTTAAAATCTGCTCTTGAGAATTGTATCCCAAACTGTCTACACCAAATGATAATAGAGCTATTGTATTTTTCGAAATCATTTTTAGAAACAATGTACTCTTGCTCGCCTTTTAGATTTTTAAGTGCGCCTAAATTTAAAGTTTTACCAGTGTTCACTCCACCAAGTGCAATATTCTTGAAATTTTGCATTTCAGATAAATAGACAAATAAGTCTGGGCCAGCAGCAGATGAAAAATTACTTCGTATCTTTACTTTGTAATTTTCTCCAAGTTTTTCTACTGTGACGTCGCCACTTGCATAGTGCACTGGGTCAATTTTTATAAAACTTCCTTGTTTTATAGTAGCAACCACTTTCTTTTCTTCCCCCTTAGTGGTGGGAACTATTTCTGCTACTATACTCTCATCTGTCATAAGTAAAAAATATGCACCAAAACCAGCAATAACTAATAAGATAACTACTCCCAAGATAATAAAAATTTTTTTCATAAAATGTGTTCGTCTATGATTTTAAGTATAAAGCTTTAGAAATTAATGTCAAGCATACTTGACATTAATTTTTATAGGAATATAATAAGTATGTAAAGTGTACTTTACATACGTTTTACACAATTAAAATCACAAAATATGAAAACAAAAATCCCAAGTCTTCTACTGACAACTATATTGTTAGGAACGCAGGCTTTTGCTATGGATATGATGGCAACAGATACGATGATGAAAGACAAAATGAAGACTGAGAGCATTATGACGAAG
>JAYTYL010000012.1:0-3564 GCA_043742405.1 bacterium | reverse complement strand
GAAATGCTGGGTTAGATTTTTACTTTACCATATTTGGTAGCTTTGAAAGTATTTTTTGCATGTCAACAAAACGTCCTTCTTTTGTAGAGCCCATAACAACCACAGCATACATAGACCCTGGCTCTGGGGAAACTATAACTCCTAGATTTCCACCCGCAGCAAAAGTATAGCCAGTCTTTGAGGCTAAAATACCAAATGTGTTTGCACTAGTGTGGTTGGTATTTGTTATGGTTTCATATCCTGCTTCCAGCTCGTCAAACTTGGTGTACTCAAACACATCTTTAAAATTTTCATACATATAAGCAAAAATTTTGGCCATTGATTCTGCACTTGCGGCATTACTAGCACTACCATCGTAGTTGTCGAGCCCTGTCAAGCTGGTTAAAGTCACATCATTTGTGTCTAAACTAGAAACCAAAGATTTTGAATCTTCTAACAAATCGCTCCCATATGAAAAACTATAGACGTATCCAAGGTTGTCAGCCTCTTCATTGGAAGACTGGATTAAAGCTTTTTTAATACGAAGTTTAGTTTCGTCTCGGACCGGTATGTTGTTATCTTTTGATTTCTTTAATAAAGTACCAACTGTAATGATTTTGGTCATAGATGCTATCGGAAGTGGAGTTTTAAAATTTTTTCCGGAGATAACTTTTTTATTTACAATGTCATAGACTATATAAGCTTTTGCATTTAAAAATTCTTTTTGAGTTCCGGCTGAAGAAGGAATATCTTCTTTAACTATATTTGAATTTTGTGGCCTTTCGACTTCCTGTAAAGCTGAAACTTTTGATGAATAGATTAAGAGAATATAAATAAGTAGAAAAAGGGAAGTTACCAAAAGTGTGAAAAAGAAAAATTGCGAGTGTCTATGAGTAATTTTCATATTTTAACTTGCATCGCCACTTATGAGCATGTTCAATTTATTAGAGATTTCTTTTTGGCCTGGTATATTTTCTACATTTTCGAGGCCTAAATATTTTAAGGTTTCAGTCGTCGGAATATAAATTTTTCTATTTTTAAGCTCCAGCTTCTCTATTAGGCCTCTAGTTTGTAAGTTTTTTAATGATCGAGTTGAGTCTACCCCACGCACAAAGTCTACTTCCGCTTTTGTAGAGTTCGGCTTGTACATAACAACGGAGAGAGTTTGCAGTGCTGACTCGGAGAGCTCGACTTTCAGTTCTGCAATTCTCTCTTTTTGAATTTTCTGAGTTAAGACTTCCGATAAAGCAATTTCGAAAGTAGTTTTTGTAGATAAAAAAATTAGCCCTAAATTATTACAAATCTTTTGCAAGTTTGCTTTTTCATTTTCTGTTTCCGTAACATTCAAATTCAAAAAATTAGCAATATCTTTTATTTTAGTTGCCTCACCAAAATAAAGCAGTGTTTGAAAAATTAGATTAGAATTAGGAAGCATAAGTTTCTTCGGTTGTGTCTCTTATAAGTATATCAGAAAAATTACTTTCCTGAGTAAAATCGATCTCGCCCATTTTTACAAGCTCAAGAACAGCCAAGAACAGAATGACTACATTTTTCTTATTACTTTGCCCCAGTCTTTCATCTCCGCCTTGGTTTAAGTTTTTGAAATTCAAATTCTTAATCCTTTTTATGATATTTCTGATGTGCGACAGAGCATCTTCTATTTTTACTGTTTTTAGGACATTCACTTTTTTTAGTTCAATTTCTTTAGGTGCTATTTCTTTCAAGCGTTCCAAAATGTATACACGGGAATAGTTCAGATTGATTTTAGGATCCGGCACAAAAATGCTTCCAGCATTTTTGTGCCGGATCTCGGCTTTCAGATAAATATTTCCCCACACATCCCTCAAAACTTTAGTTTGAGCTTTCAGGATTTCAAAACATTTTATTTGGTTCTCTAAGACTTGTAAATCTCTATCTTCTTCCTCTGTCAATTCTAATTGCGGTATCAAAGTCTTAGATTTTAATAGTATCAAAAGTGAAGCGGTTAAAATAAATTGGGAAGTTTCCTCATTTCCGATGTTTGAAATAGTTTTTACGTATTTTAAAAAGTCTTCAGTAACAGAAGATAAAGAAAATTCTGAAACAGAAAGTTTGCGTTGTTCTATAAGTTCAAAAAGAACTGCAATTGGGCCCACAAACTTAGGGTGCTTCACCTCGTGTTTCATATGGACTTCACTTTCACTTTCACGTTTCTTTCTTTATCTATTTTTGGCAAGCGTACAATTAAAAGTCCATGTTTTTCCACAGCTTCCGAGTCATCGACAGCGATGTCATTTGGAAGTTCTACTGTACGAGAAAATGCTCCCCAGTAGAGCTCTTGGACCATGTATTGGTCTTCTTTTACATGAGTATTTGCTTCGCGTTTGCCAGAAATAGTTATGGAGTTGTGAGTTGTGGCAATGTGCAAATCTTCTGGCTTTACTCCAGCAATCATGGCTTCAATAATTATTTCTTTTGGCGTTTCGTAAACATCAACTGAAAGTTCGCCAACTCCAATTTCTTCCTCATCATAAACAACAGCACGTGCGCTCCTAATGTTCACATTTAAATTTGTCGGTTCTTCTTCATATTCGTCATTTTTTGACGCTCCAAATCTACCAAAAATATTCATATATTATTTTACTAGTTTCAGTATATGCTGTATTTTTGCATTTGCAAACCTTTCAACAGACAAAATTGTGGAAAAATAAAAATCAAAGACTCTTCAAGCAACTATATCTCTTTAGAGTCTAGTATAGATGTTACGAGTCCTGTTGGAGTCTTAGAAAATCTAGGAATTTTTGTCAATCCAGCGTCTACAAGTTTATATTCGTCAGCGGGTAAAATATTTTTTAATTCTATTAAAATTTGATCAATCAACTTCTGCCTTTCTTCCCTAGGAATTTTTAAAATTTCCGAAATCATTCCATGTGCTACTCCAACAGGAAAGGCAATTTTTTGTTTTTCCCCAGTTTCTTTAAATAATTTTATTGCTACAGTTTCTGCCTTGTGTACCATTACTAAATTTCTAAAATACGCCACATATCTATGAGAATGTTTTTGTAGTTCAAATAAAATTTCGGATTTTGATCCCATTGTGATTGGTATGTAATTTTGGAGTGATATCGCCAATAAACTGACGGCCGCACCTTTTAGAAAATTCCGACGTGTATATAAGTTGTGTGTCAAGATTATTCCTGCAATTATAGGTAAAATAATATGAACCATTTTTTCGTCACTAAAAATACTAGAAAAACGATCTCCTGACGAAGTATCTGTAATAAAAAATTCCTTAATTTGATTTTCTTTTAAAATATCAGAAAGTTGTTTGTTATTTCTAAGTATTTCTTCATAAATATATTTTGGATCTATTAAGCCTATTATATTTAGTATAATTTCTATACAAATTATTTCAGAGTCACCCAACTCTTCTAAGGTGTTTTTTGTGTCATGATCTGACCTAATTAATCTGAAAGTTGCATTTGGAGTTTCAATTATATCCACATTTTTAATCCCAAGAATTCCTCGACGCTCTGCGTCGGTCCATATCTATGTTAACATTAACACATGGAACACATTACGAAGCGTCACAACAAAACACTATTC
>JAYTYL010000011.1:0-7865 GCA_043742405.1 bacterium | reverse complement strand
AGGAGATGTTGAAAATAAATAAATATTCAGAAAAAATGGATATCATTGCCTTACAAGAAGTATTAAGAGATAAAGGATATCTTAAAATTCCAGCCGGTGTTAAACTTGGGTTTTATGGCAAGCTAACTTCTGCCGCACATACAAAGATGAACAAAAATTGGATGATGATAGGCGATACAATAATGAAAAAATAATGAGTTTGGCTATTGCTGTTTTTTAAAGAATAAATGATATAATTACAACTATGACAGAGGTAAAAAATAAATTAAAAGAAATTCGCACTGAGAAAGGGCTTTCTCAGGAAGAGCTTGCTTTAAGGGTGTCGGTTTCCAGACAGACAATTATTTCTATTGAAAAATCTATTTATCAACCCTCGGTAACTTTAGCTTTAAAACTGGCAAAGGTTTTAAAAATAAAAGTAGAAGAAATATTTCACTTATAAATATTTCTTCTACTGTCTAAAAGTAAACACAAATTATGAAAAATTACATTAAAGAAATTATTCTAGGGTCACTCATTGCTTTTTCGCTCATAGTGCATTTTTTTGATCTTTTAAATGACTCTATGATGTTTTCAGGAATTATAGTTATAATAATTTTAGGGTATATTACGACCTTATTTCAAGAAAAGACTTCTGACGAAAGAGACGAATATATTAGAAACAAAACCAACAGATATTTATTTGTCTTAACTACTACGTTGTTACTTCTTATAATAATTTTTAAAATCTTTACTCACATTGACTACAAGCAAGAATTATTACTTTTAACCATAATAGCTTTTGCTAAAATAGTTTTAAACAAATTTTTAACAGATAATAATTGAGTTTCTTTTTTGCAAAAATAGGTTATACTAAAAAAATAATTGAAAAATATGAACAAAAATATTCATGGTAAAGTAAAAGCGAATTTCAAAGGATTGGGAGAATTGTTTGGAGTAAAAGTAGTCTTGCTGGCGCTTGTTTTCTTTGGAGGAGTTTATTCTGGACGTTACATTTTTCCTGTTCAGACTGCCTCAGCTCAAAATGCTACCTCGACTATTTACTCCATGGGTACAGTAAATATTCAACTTCCAAAAGAAATGCAACTTTATGAGGATGTGAAAAAGATTTTGGACGCAAAATATATAAAAGCCGGAGATGTTACAGAACAAAATAAAACTTATGGCTCAATACAAGGTCTTATACAAAGCTATGGAGACCCATACACTGCTTTTTTTCCACCGGTTCAAGCCAAAGAGTTCAAATCTGTTGTTGCTGGTTCGTTCTCGGGTGTGGGGATGGAGGTAGCCTTAAAAGATGGGGTAATAACAGTAATAGCTCCACTTAAAAAATCTCCAGCTGAAAAAGCTGGGATTAAGGCAGATGATAAAATTCTAAAAATAAATGGTACTAGTACAGAAAACATGCAGACAGATGTTGCTGTGACTTTGATTCGTGGTGAAAAAGGCACACCTGTGACTCTTGTAATCTTTAGAAAGGGTGAAACTAAAAATAGAGAGATAACAATTATTCGCGACACTATAGACTTACCCATCGTAGAAACTGACAATAAAAACAAAGATGCTTTTGTTATTTCTATTGCCAGTTTTTCTGAACATTCAGCAGAAAAATTTCAAGTAGCATTACAAGAATTTGCAACATCTAAAAAGAAAAATTTAGTTATTGATTTACGTAATAACCCAGGTGGTTATTTAGAAGCAGCTGTACTTATTTCTTCATTCTTTTTTCCATCGGACAAGCTTATTGTAAGTGAAGACTTTACTAGAACTGGTACTAAAAATGTTCATAATAGTAAAGGTTTTAATGCTGTTCCAAAAGATGTAAATATTGTTATACTTGTGAATAAGGGTTCGGCTTCTGCTTCAGAAATTACAGCAGGAGCTTTTCAAGACTACGGGCGTGCAATTATCATGGGTGAGCAATCTTTTGGAAAAGGTTCGGTACAGGAGTACATAGAATTACCGAGTGGTGAATCCTTGAAGGTAACAGTAGCTAAGTGGTTAACTCCACTTGGACACACAATTTCTGGAGTTGGTATTGCTCCGGATATCTTGGCAGTACAAAAAGAGCCAAAAGTAAAAGGAAAGACCGACAACGTATTGGAAGACGCATTTACAGTTTTAAGAAATTGGAGTACTTATTCGAAATATTCTGCTCTCAATAAAACTCAGTATGACTTTGATAAAAAAATACTTGTACCAACAGCGACAACAACTCAAACTTTGTTTAATTCCTCTACCTCAAGTACGACTGTGCAAGTGCACGTTGCCCCTGCTAAATAAATTATTAAAAAGATATTCCAGTTATGAGAAAAATATTTTTGGTTCGACATGCAGAAAGTGAGGCAAATATTGGAGTAGATGTCCTGCATAACCATACAATTAAAATTACAGAATTAGGAAAACAACAAGCAAAAGATCTTGTAGAATTAATTGAAAAACCAGACAGAATTATTGTGTCTAAATTTATTAGGACTCAAGAAACAGCGCAACCGACTTTGGAAAAATTTATAGATATTTCAGAAGCACATCTCTGGCTAGATACTCACGAATTCGATTTTATGAATCACTCCGTAGTCACCGGTTTGACCTTAGAGGAAAAAGAGAAAAAAGTAACGTCCTTCTTTGAGAATGCAGATTCTAACTATAAACATGATAGTAAAAACGAATCTTTCAAAGAGTTTTCAGAGAGAGTTGAAAAAGTCATTTTAAAAATACAAAAATTAAACGGCGTAAATTATATTTTCACACACTCCTTTTTCATTAAAAACTTCTACAACCTATTAACTTATTTTAAAGAATTTATTGGAAAGGAAAAGCCCGTAGATTTCTACGATAAAGTATTGGCACAGTTCAAACAAAGTAAACTTGAAAAAGAATTCCTTACACCTAACGCAACTATATTTGAGTTCACTAAGGAGATGGATAATCTATAATTTTGACAATCAGTGCTACTTTGATATACTATAAACATGGCTCAAAACATAGAAGAAATAAAGACACTTGTGTCACCGATAATGCAAAAATACCATGTTGATAAAGCACAAATTTTTGGCTCCGCTTCGCGTGGAGAAATGACCAGTGAAAGTGATATAGATATTTTGGTTTCGTTTGCAAAACCGATCGATGGTTGGACCTTTACAGGAATGGTTTTTGATTTGGAAGATGTTGTTGGTAGAAAAGTTGATTTAGTCACAGAGAAAGGAATGTCAAGACATATCCGTCCATATATTATTCCTGATTTAAAATCATTATATGAGCAAAAATTATAATTTATATTTAGAAGAAAATAAAACTACAATCTAAAATATATGAAAATACTTTTTCTTAAAAATGTAGCAAGAGTTGGTCAAGTAGGTGAAGTAAAAGAAGTTGCTCAAGGACATGCAAACTTTATTTTAAAAAGTGGAGTTGGTGTAATAGCAACAGATACCATAATAAAACAAAATCAAAAAAAGATAGAAGAAGCACAGATGCGAGCTAAAGGTGAAGAAAGTATGGCACACGAAATAGCTAAACGTGTAGAAGGAAAGACTTTTCAAATAAAAGGTGGGGCAAATAGCAAAGGGAGTTTGTATAAAGCATTTCACAAAAGTGACGTAGCACAAGCTATGGTAAAAGAGATAATAGTGAGTGTGCCCGAGAATTTACTCGAAGACGTCAATTTAAAATTAACTGGAAAACACAAGCTCAATATGGTTTATAAGGGGAAAGTGCTAAGTACTTTTGATGTGGAAATTATATAAATTTTATTATTTTTTAGTATTTGTAGTTCTACTTGTAGTAGTTGAAGTTTGATTTTTTATTTCTTTTGACAAAAGTCTGTCTATGTCTACTTTTGTTCCAAGTCCTACGTAAACTTTCTTATCAATAACAATAGCTGGAAGCTGATCGGCTTTTATGCCATAAATATTTCCAAAAGTTTTTACTATAGGCAGGTCAAGATTGTAGTCAATAGAATAAACGCGCATTTTTTCATAGTCTGCACGCAAAGAGGTGAGTGCAAGACCAGTAGCTACACATTGTGGACAAACATCTGCATTTCCATAAAAATAAATTACAAAAGTTGGTTTTTTGTTACAGTTCTCGGCTGCTTTTTTTGAAAGTAAATAATCTTTGATTAAAAGTATTGTATATCTTTTTTTTGCAGTTAAAATTCTGTCATCATCTTGGTTAGTGTTTTCTAATATGCTAAGTTTTTCCGCCAAGTCACCAATCTCCCTTGTCAGTGTTGTTTGATTTTTACTGTCTTGGTTGTCGCACGAAGCTTCGCGTATTATATCGTTCTCAGTTTCTGATGCCAAAATAGACAAGGAAATGTTATCCTCCACAGCTTGTATATTTTCTAATTTTTTTGAGGTTAAAAAGCTAGAGGCTAAAAAGCCAGTTGTAAATATCATGGCTGTTAAAACAAGGGCAACAATATATCTTCTATAGTTAAAATTTGAATTAGTTTGCATAACGTCTATCTATTATAGCATTTTTTCTGACAATTTATCTCCAACTACCAGCTCGCTTAGTGATTGTATTATAAAAAGCTTTTGCAAACCACCAAGGAATTAAAAACTCCCATAAAAAAAGATAGTAAAGTATATAGTGCAGTTTGCGATTATTTTTTAGAGACAGGCTGTGTCCCATAAACATAAAAATCATTCCTGAAATAAATACAGGTATTGCTAAGAAGTAAAGAAAGTCTGTTCGAAAATATAGTCTTATAAATATATCGACAAAATTGTATTGATGAAAAATCATGTCAAATTTCAACACTTGCCATGTATTATAAAGAGTGATAATTTTATTTATTATTATGTATATAAAATATACAGACATATATAAAATCATCAAAATTCCTACCCACCCGAGCGGAATGGTGAGCATTGCAACATTACCATATCTTGGCCTAAAGATCATATTTTTATAGTCTATAGAGTTTTGCATAAAACCCTGTGTCCATCGCAATCTTTGGCGATAAAGTTTGTAAACTGTATCTGGTGTTGAGGTTTCTACATAGGCATCTGTTGCCGATACAATTTTCATAAAATTCTTCTGCATCCGAAAAGTAATTTCCATATCTTCAGTCTGATGAGCTGGTTTGTAGTCACCTATTTTTTGAAAGACCTCTCTTCTAAAGAGCGAAAAAGGGCCAGGAGTTACATGAATTCCATTTATTGCAGAGAATATTCTTTTGAGCAAAAGTCCAAAGTTGTATTCTACACTTTGTATTGCCTGCAAAATATTTTTAGGTTTTCTTACTATCATCATTGGTGTAGCAGCCATGACAATCTCATTTTCAAATGGGAGCAACATGTTTTTAAGTGTGTCAGGATAGACATATGAGTCGGCATCTAAACAACCAAATATCTCACAATCTTTATTTTCTGCTAAAACAAAATTAAGCACTGTATGTTTCCCCCCATTTTCTTTTTTGCAAATAACCAATTGGTCAAATTTGTCATATTTTTCCTTACAATTTTTAAGAATTGTAAATGTGTTATCTTTTGAACCATCATCAACTGCCCAGATTTTTAACTTATCTTTTGGATATTCTAAAGCAAGCAGAGAGACAAGTGTATTTTCTACAGTTTTACCTTCATTCCAACAAGGTACTGCAATAACTACTTTGGGAAAATACGTGAGTTGTTGCTCTTTGCTAGATGCAAAAATAGTCTCCCATTCTTCAAACAAAACAATAAGTAAGTAAACTTGCACGTAGAGTGCTATAAAAGTGAACACATAAATTGGGTAAAGTTCCATAATTCTGATTTCTTGTACATTATAGCATTAATTTGTTATAATAGTTTCACTATGCATCTACACCCAATTTCACTAATTATAAACCGCGTGACGGAAATATTTCAGAAAATTGGTTTTCGGGTTGTAGATGGGCCGGAAGTAGAAACAGAATGGTACAATTTCGATGCTTTGAACATACCTAGAGACCATCCAGCTCGGGACATGCACGATACTTTTTGGATAGACAGTAAAGATGGATCTCGTAAAGTTTTGCGCACTCACACTTCAAACATGCAAGTAAGAAGTATGGAAAAATGGGTTAAAGACAATAAAGAAAAATTTGAAAAAAATGAAAATGTAGAACCACTAGCAATCATCTGCCCAGGAAAAGTTTATAGAAATGAAGCAACCGACGCCACTCATGAAGCCAACTTTTATCAGCTTGAATGTTTGTATGTAGATAAGAAAGAAAATGTTTCGGTAGGAAATTTGAAATGGGTGATAGAGAAATATTTGTCAGAGCTTTTCCAAAAAGAAATTCGCACGCGTTTTCGGTCGTCGTTTTTTCCCTTTGTAGAGCCAGCTTTAGAGGTCGATATGTCTTGTTTTCGCTGCGGGGGACAAGGCTGCAATACTTGCAAACAAAGTGGATATATAGAGCTTTTGGGAAGTGGCATGGTCCACCCATTTACGCTTGAAAGCTGTGGGATAGATAGTAAAAAGTATTCTGGCTTTGCTTTTGGAAACGGTTTAGACCGCATTGCCATGATGCTCTACGGTATAGAAGATATTCGTTATCTTTATAATGGTGACATGAGGTTTACAAACCAGTTTTAGATTTTATGCAAGAAAGAAAGAGAACTACATTATATATAGACGCTGCGAATTTAGTCTCGACAGCTAAAAATTTTAACCTAAATTATGATATTTATTTTTTGATAGAATACCTAAAATATAAATACGATTTAACACAATGTATTTACTTTACAGGTAAATTTTCCTTTGACTTGAGATTGTACAAACAAATCGAGTCTTATGGAGTGGAAATTGTTTTCAAGGAAGTCTATAATGACTACGATAAAAATGCAAAAGCAAATTGCGATGTAGAAATAGCAGAAAGAATAACACTGGATTTAGAATACAAAAGAGTAGACAAAATAGTCTTACTGTCAGGAGATGGAGATTTCTATAGTTTATTAAAAAAAGCTGAGACACTGCATCTGCAAGTAAAAGTTTTAGGAGTAATTAAGGACACTACTTCTCGTCTTTATCGCGAAAATAATAAGTTCAGCTTGTCGTATGTTTCTCAGATTATAAGGTCAGGTGCTCTTATAAAACGAGAAAATCTCGTAGGGGCGCTACCGTCTACGAGACTGTTTCTCTATGACTCTAGTATAGCGCAACCCCAAACTTTGTCAAGTGGCAAGAAGGTTTTATTTTTTGGTGACTCACTCACATTTGGTCTTAATGCTAAAACCAACGACAGATTCTTAAAAGAAGAAAGGTGGACGACAATAGTGGAGAAGTTTTATAAAAATAATTTTGAGTTAGTAGTTGAAGGTCAATGTGGTCGAACAATAGATGGTGATGACAATATAGAAGGTAAAAACGGATTAAAAAGTTTTGAATCTGCTATGTATTCACATTTATATGTCGACTATATTTTTATAATGTTAGGAACAAATAATTTAAAAGAAAAATTTAGAGCAAATGAAATGGAAATAGCAGGAAAATTTTTGAAGTATAAAAATGAGTTAGAATACTTTGCAAAAGACTGGGAATGCATTATCCCTAAGGTTATTTTAATTGCACCACCAAAAATAAATGAAAAATTTATACCTAAAAGTTCGGCATTTTTCGGAGCGCAAAATATATCCAATAATTTAGCTAAAAGTTATAAAGAATTTTGTCAAAAAAGCAATTGGGATTTTATAGATGCAAGTGAAGTTGAAATCGATAAAACTGATGGTATTCACTTGGATGTCGAGGGTAATAAAAAGTTAGCAGAATTAATTATTAATTATCTAAATAAAGTGGTAAAATAGAGAAAATATGAAAAGATACAGCAAAAAGTGGATGCAAACATTTGTGGAAGGGCAATTCCCAGAAGACGACAAAATAATAGTAGAAGA
>JAYTYL010000010.1:0-10929 GCA_043742405.1 bacterium | reverse complement strand
GTTTTTTCTGAGTTAAGAACAATTTTGTTTGCGTCGAATTTTTGCAAGTCTAGCATATCGTTTGCCATGTCGAGTAGTCTGGTTGTTTCTTCTGAAATTTTTTCTATGTATTCGTGTTGTTTAGTATTTAGTTCTCCCAGCTTTCCTTCGGAAAGTAGAGAAGCATAACCTCTTATAACAGTCATGGGGGTTCTAAGCTCGTGAGAGACCACAGAAATAAATTCAGTCTTTGTACGCTCTCTTTGTTTGTCTTCGCTCACATCACGCTCTATTAAAAGTAGATAATCCACTTCTCCTCCATTATTTAAAATAGGTGAAATATTTGTCACTGCCTCAAATTTTATTTGATCTTTTTTTATTCCAAAACTAGTAAAACTCACAGAATTTTTAGTTTTAAAAACTTCTTCGACTTTTTCATGCCATATTTTTTCTTCCTCTTTTCCATGCCAAAGTCCCACTATACTTTTACCTTCAGCCTCTTTAAAATCAATACCTGTGTAGAGACTCGTAAATTTATTAAAATAATTTATGTACAAGTTTTTGTCCAAGATCGTAATAATTTCATTTGCTGAATCTAAAGCCAATTTAAATCTGTTTACCTCAAGTAAAGATTTCTCCCTTATGAAATTGGCTTGCAAATCTTTACTATGTAAAATCTCTGCGCTTACCCCAGAAAACATTTTCTCTCTAAGTAGTTCAGAAACATATTTAGAATATTTTTCCAGATTTTGAATCTCTAGAATTTTTGAACCACTTGGCCACATATTGTCAAACTTGCCCACTAAAGTATTTTCGGCATTTTCAGTCAAGATTTTTATTGGCCTCCCAATCTTTCTTTTGGTCAAAAGTAATAGTAAATACATAATGACTCCTAAAAAACCAATAAGAAAGAAGAGTGTACTTTGTACAAATTTACCGAGCAATATACTATTATTGGTATTGCTCTCTACCACAAAGCATAAGTTTCCATTTTTTTTCACGGCTACGTATTTTGTATAGCCATTTTTATTATATTTGTCATTTGTTTCTGAGGTTGTTTTACATATGTTTATTACTTCTGCATCAACAAAATAATCACTCCCAAGAATAGTTTTCCCTGTCCCGTCTATAACATAGGAAGTGTAGATCAAATTTTTGAAGTCAAAGGCTGTTCCTAAATTGTCTTTGGTCAGGCTCTTGAATTTTGCATCACGTATATATAATATATTTTGCTCTATAAAAGACTCTTCTTTTTTTTCTATAATAAAAGAAGCCGCAGATCCGCAGATCAAAGACATTAAAATTAAAACAATTGTATTGGAGTATAAAATTTGGCTATTCAGACTTTTCATTTTTATGCTACACTAAAGTATATATGGAAAATGAAAAAAACCCAACCCACAACAATAAGATTTTTATTGTTGAGGATAATGTAGATATTTTAGAGATATATCGTCTTCGCTTCGAAGTTGCAGGTTTTCAGGTTGTAACATCTCCCAATGGTTTAGATTTTATTTCGCGTATGCATGATGAGATGCCAGACGTTATACTCCTTGACATTATGCTTCCCGAAATGGATGGCTTCTCAGTACTAAATTCTATAAAGTCTAATTTCGAAAATCCTGAACTAAAAAAAATACCTATAATTGCTTGGAGCAATTTATCCCAAGACGAAGACATTGCAAGAATTCTCAGTAGCGGTGCGCACTACTATCTTAGAAAATCAGACTACGAGGGAGATGATTTGGTAGAAAAAGTAAAGGAGATTCTCTCTAAACTAAAAACTTCTTAAAATATATAAGAATAGACTATCTGGTTTAAAGGTGAAAAAATGTAAGGAAAAATTTGAGTTGCAAAAAAAATAGAAATAAAAATTATTGGTAGAAAATACTGAGAAATCAAACCCTCTATCTTTTGATTTAGATGAAATGGCAGAAGTCCAGAAATTATTCTGTAGCCGTCGGCAGGTGGAAAAGGGATCAAATTAAAAATTGCAAGCGCCAAGTTAGTTATAGCCACAATATAGCAAAGCGACTTAGAAACTTCTGAGGTTAAATTCGCACCAATGATTATAAAAATCAAACAAAGTAGAAAATTTACAAACACACCTGCACTAGAAACTACAAAGTCCCCAAGTTTTCTTGGGTGTAAATTGTTAGGATTTATTGGGACTGGCTTTGCCCAGCCGACAATTAATGAGGAATTTGTAAAGATAAGAATCACCGGTAAAATTACCGAGCCAAATAAATCAATGTGTGGGAGAGGGTTTAGTGTCAACCTATTCTGGTAATAGGCAGTCTTGTCGCCAAAATAGTAGGCAGAGTAGCCATGGGCGATCTCGTGCAAAATTACTGAGTAGACGAGGACTAGAATTTGAAAAAATATTTCAGGTTGCATACTTAGGTTTTTTATGTTAAAATTATAGCACTAAAAAACTAGATAGTAAAATAAATTATATGGCAAAGATATGTTTAATGTGTCTTAAAAAGTCACTCAATGGTGGAAGGTATTCTAACCGAACTCGTGCAACAAAATTCCAACCTGTACCAGGAAGATTTGGTGCTGGTGTTCGTCGCTATCCAAACTTGCAATGGGCACGCATCCCAAGTGGACCACGTATTAAAATATGTACTCGTTGCATAAAAGCTGGTAAACATCTTCAGCTTGCACCGGTGATTGCACAGATAAATAATTAAATAATTAAAAACACGATTTCGAAATCGTGTTTTTAATTATTGTAAAAACTACTCCCTCCAAAAGTTTTTCCCGTCAGATACTATATTTATAGTACCCATCTCATCAGTTCTGAAAACTTTGATTCCAAATTTCTCGCATAGGTCGAGCACAGATCTATGAGGATGTCCAAAAGAATTATTTTTACCGGACGAGACAATCACGATTTCTGGGTGTACAATTCTCATAAATTCTGCGTTCGAAGAAGTGTCACTTCCATGATGTCCAAGTTTTAAAATATCACTCTGTAAACTTCCTCCGTATTCACTCACTAAAAATAATTCCCCAGCTTGTGGCAAGTCACCAGTCAAAAGAAATTTATTCTGGTTAAATATTATCTGTGTAACTACCGAGTGGCTGTTTGTGTCACCTCCATCCATGTTTTGGATGGGAAATAATATTTTAAATACTACCCCGTCATTAGTTGTAAAATTGAATGGATGATCCACTTGAATTATTTTGATATGTTTACTTGCCGCTATTTCTAAAAGTTTTTTTGCAAGTGGTGTCGCAGGTTTGTTTTTAAATGAAGTTACCAAAATTTTGACTCGATAATTTTGGAGAACTTCTAAGAGCCCAGTGATGTGGTCGCCATCTTCGTGAGTAGCTATAACTACGTCGATATCTTTCTCTAAAAAATTTAAGTTTTCACCAAGCCTCGTAAGAGTTGTGTTGTCACGTCCACCATCAAATAAAATATGTGCATGTTTTGGGGTTGTTACTAATATGGAGTCACCTTGTCCAATGTCTAGAAATGAAACTTTTAGAAAGTTTTTAGATGCTAACAAATAGCTTTCAACAAAACCAAATATTGAAATCAAGAAAATAAAAAATAAAATTTTAACTCTCATATTTTTTTATTAAAAAGTAAACACTTATAAAGTAAATCAGGTAATAAATTTTAATGTAAATACTACTTATAATTATACCAAAATTTGGAGTTACAAAGTTGCCAATATTTGCGATTAATAGAATTATTTTTATAACTAAAATATTTACAATAGTAATAGGGAGAACCGGGAATACAGAAGTCACGAGAGTTAAAACCATTCCAGTAAAAATAAAGGGCTCTACAAGCAAAGTTAATAAAGTTCCAAAGATTGGAATTGTGTGCGACAAAGTCAAAGTGTATGGGTCGACAGATATTAAAATTGCCAAACTAATAGAACTAAAGTTTC
This sequence comes from bacterium, assembly GCA_043742405.1. Lineage (GTDB taxonomy): Bacteria > Patescibacteriota > Minisyncoccia > Phycocordibacterales > UBA5272 > JBBQKQ01. Next base: position 7,039 of record JAYTYL010000010.1, on the reverse strand, counting down.
TCAAAAATTTATTTTTTATTTTATACAAATTGTTCTCTTCGAAGAGTTTATTAAAAATTGGTACCAGAATAAAAACTGCAATCGAGGCCAAATAAGAAAGGTGGAGTGAGGTATTGTACAAAATCGAAAGTGGGTTTATGAGTCCTAAAATTAAGACGGAAATTAAAAGACCAGTTAGCGCCCCAGTTTTTTGTGAAAAATATTCTCCCGCTATAGCAAATGTTGCCATGATTCCTGCTCGTAAACTAGGTGGTGTAAAGCCAGTGAGAAAAATAAAAAACCAGGCAAAGCTAAGGGTTAAAATAATTCGCAATACTTTGTTAGTTTTTTGCAGAGATAAATATAATAACAAAATTATAAAAGATACATTTGTTCCCGATAAAACTAAGACGTGGATTAAACCTGAATTTTTAAATACGTCTTTGATGTCTTTTACAAGACCGGCAGTATCACCAAAAGTAATTCCATTTGCAACACTAGCATAGGGTTCGTGTAAGCGAATTTGTACATTCTCTATGAAACCGTTCTTCCATTCTTGTAAACCGTAGATGAAATTTTCATAAGTATTTTTTTGTGCAGTTTCGGCCTGAAAATATTGTGGGAATGAAACAATTCTTTTGGTATCATAAATAATGTTTTCGTATTTATTCATTTCAAACATTTTAGTTTTGTCGGAAAAGTTCCCGTAGTTTTTTCCCTGTAAGTCATTTTGAAAAGAGACCGTGTCATAGATTTCCACTTTGGTATTTGGTGAAACAAAGACTTTTATGTATTTTTCTTTACCTGAAGCGTTCAAATTTTCACTGTTATTTGCTAAATCAACAATACTCTTAGGAGCAATAATTAAATCTTTAGAACTTATAGTTTCATGTACTTGCAACACTCTTCCAGTTACTCTGTAGAGGGAATTCGGATATGAAACTTGGATTGAGTTTTCTGTTTCATGTTTTGTATAAAAGACAGCAAATATAAAAGACAATATTAAAATTGCATAAAAGACATATTGGGTTTTGAAATCGCTTTTATTTGCAAGGCTTTTAAAGTAACTGGAACTTATAAACCCAACAACTATTATAAAACCTATAAAGTACAAGTCTAGGTCAAAAATACTTTCTACAAATATCCCTAATATATAACTTATAGCAATATTTATAATCATAGGCTTTCCCCACTAGCATACAGTTTAGCTATTTCATCTACCCTTTCATTCCACTTTTCACCAGTGTGTCCGTAGACATGTACCCAGTTTATTTTTTGTTTTTTAATTTCAATTTCGCTTAAAAGTTTTAAAATCTCTTGCCACTTTTCTTTATTCAAAACTTCTTTCTTTGTAGAGTTCTTCCAGTTATTTTTCACCCAATTTTTCATCCACAGAGTTGCTCCCTGTATTACATATTTCGAGTCAAGTCTCATCTCAAATTCTTTTCCCTCACTTTTTGAAATTAGTTTTAGTGCAAAAATGGCAGCTTCTAGTTCCATTTGGTTATTGGTCGCAAGCACCTCTCTTCCACCAAATTCGTAGATGTTATTTTTAATAGTATCAATAGCCACTACCCCCCATCCTCCTTTTCCTGGGTTGCCCAAACTACTCCCATCGCAATATATTACTTTCATATTTATGATTATATCAAATTTAAATAATTAGTTTTAATCTCGGAATATTGGTCCGGTAGCCACCTTCGACTTCAAAAAATATTTCACACTTCTCTGTTGATAAAAATTTATTTTTTATTTCCTCTTCTTGCTTTTCATCCACGAAAAATTTTACAGCCTCGCGCACTATTTTTCCAGCTCCCAAAATTATTTTCAAATGTTCTTTTTTCTTTCCAAATCTTTCGAACTTTTTACTTGCAATATCTACAATTTCAAAAATAGGTTTTTCATTGCCAACTCCAAACGGACCAATCAAGTTTAACCCATTAAAAAAGTCGAAATTTATTTTAGATAAATTTATTTGAATTGATTTTCTCTTATTCATCTCTTTCTGTAAAATTATTTCAGCACTAAATTTTGCTTTGCTCCAGTTTTCATTCAAAATATTTTCTAATTCGTGAATTTTATTTTCTTCAATAGAAAATCCTCCACTCATTTCATGTCCACCAAAATGCAAAAAAATATTTTTCACAATCGTCATGAGTTCCACCACATGGGTGTCACCACGCCCGCGCACAGATCCTTTTAAAATATTAGTATCCTCACCAGTCCCAAAAACAAAAGCATTCACATTATATTTTTCCACAATATTCATAGCTACAATTCCAACTACACCAATATTAAAATCTTTACTACCAATTACAACAACTTCTGGTAGTTTTTTACCTGACAAGTTTTCAATTCTCTTATCCAATTCTTTGTAAACTTTTTTTACAATGTTAGCGACACTTTCTTTTCGGTCGAAGTTTAAATTTTCTAAAATATGGGCACCATCTATTCCCTCTTTCAAATCGCTCGACAAAACTTTTAAAGCTGTCAGCGGGTGATCCATACGTGACGCAGAGTTTATTCTTGGTGCAATCGAAAATGAAATGTCTATTTCATTAATACTTTTCAAATCTACTTTTGCATTTGTTAATAATTGTTTCAAGCCTTCCCTTTTGGTTTTATTTAAAACATGCAGTCCATAAATTACGAGTGTTCTATTTTCACCCACTAGTGGCACCATGTCGGCAATAGTTGCTATTGCCACCAAATCTAGTAGCCACTTTTCATACCCTTCGGGCAAATTTTTAAAATAGCTATTTTCACTTTCCTTACCCTGTTTAATAATTTCACAAATAAGTTTCCACATGGTTCCACTTCCACACAAATTTTTATCTTCATATTTACAACCTTGTTGTTTGTTATTTAAAATTGCAAATGATTCCGGTAAACATTCTTCCCCATCCAGCATTATTGGTAAATGGTGGTCGGTAATTATTGTATCTATTTGTAAACCATTTGCATATTTTACCTCCATCAAGTTTGTAGTCCCCAAATCTAAAGTAATTACCAAACTCACTCCGTCACTTTTCAGTTTCTCAATCGCACTTTTATGTAACCCATAACCTTCGTTATGCCTGTGTGGAATATAGTAGACAATATTTGTATATTTTATTTTCTCAAATATGTCTTTGCACATCGCAACTCCTGGTACTCCGTCGCAATCATAGTCACCATAAATACAAATTTTTTCTCCATTTTCTATTGCCCGCAAAACTCTTTCCGCAGCTTTTTTCAAATCTTTCATCTTCCCTTTTCCTTCTATTTCTTTGTCAAAATCTGGAAATAAAAATCTCTCAACATTTTCTCTACTTTTTAACCCCAAAAAATCACTCAAATACTTTTCTACAAATTCTTTTGTATCTGGTTTTAGTAATTCCCATTTTAGTCTCCGTTCTCTCATCCAAACATTCTACACTACATATGGTATATTTCTAAACTTTAAACTTTTTGCGAATTTGCTTTTTTTTATCAACAACCTCTTCTTCCACCAAGTCTTCCCCCTTTTTAGCTAGTTTTATGAGTTCTTCATTTGAAAGTTTAGCAAGTTCTGTTACACGTGAAACAAGCCAGTCTTCCGTGTTGAGCTCTGGGTTTTCCAATACTTCGCCCATTAAAGCATTCAAAATCAAGCCAATTCTCCGTCCCGGTGTTTCATGTGTAACATTTATGATAGTTTCCCCGTTGATTTTTAGCATTTTTAGGTTTGTCGGCTGGGTCAGTGCTTCTTCTATCATCGCAAAGTACCTGCGTAATCTGTGCGGTTCTTCCATCGGTCTGCCACTTCCAATTCTGTCGCAAAAGCGTAGATTCATAAGGTCCCAAATATTCTCCCTACCCACATTTTCTATCATTCTACGTACGGCTGACATAGTGACCTGGTCTGGGTCACTGTTGAACATATGCCAGCGAATGAGTTTGGTTACACGTGAAACCATCTCTTGTGGGAATTTTAGTCTGTTTAAGATTTCACGTGAAACTTTTTCGCCGACTACTTCATGGCCATGGAAGCTATTCCAGCCAGTCTTTTTATTTAGTCTACAAGTATGCGGTTTTGCAATATCGTGCAGAAGTGCTGCTATTATCATGTCTATCCCATATCCTTTATCTTTTGCATGTTGCATGGAGCGCAAAAGGTGTCCGTAGACATCATATTTATGATTTGCAGTCTGTTTCATGTTTATTCCAAGTTCTAACTCTGGAATGATGTATTCTAGTAGTCCCGTATGTTTTAGCATTAAAAATCCAATCATGGGTGTTGGAGAATTGAAAATTTTAATTATTTCGTCACGAATTCTTTCACGTGAAACATTTTCAAGCATAGAGCTATTCCTAATTATGCTATTTTCAGACTCTTTTTCTATTGTAAATCCTAACTGATTGGCAATTCTTACAGCTCGGAGCATCCTTAGGTAGTCTTCCTTAAACCTAACGTCTGGTTTTCCAACAGTTCTTAATACTTTGTTAAAAATGTCTTTTATGCCTTGAAAATTGTCTTTTATAATGTCTTTTATTGGCGAATAAGCTATACTATTTATAGTAAAATCACGCCTTTTAAGATCTTCATCAATGTCTTTTACAAAGTTTAATACTTCTGGATGTCTTCCATCTTCATACTTTCCTTCACTTCTAAAAGGTGTCACCTCCACAATTAGTGGGTTTTCTTCTTCACTTGAAACCACCCCCACAGTACCAAAACTATTTTCATAATATGTTCGTGGAAAAATCGTCTGTATTTGCTCTGGCGTGGCGTCGGTAGTAATATCCCAGTCATTGGGTACGAGACCTAAAATAAGATCCCGAACCGACCCCCCAACGATCCAAGCTTGAAAACCAGTATTTTCCAAGCCTAAAACTACTTCCATAACTCCTTTTGGAATTTTATCCTTATTTATCAATGTTTTTGATTGTTTCATATGAAACTATTTGTTAAAATCGCTACCTTTAAACACACCTTGAACACTTTTATCAAGTTCATTTCTGTCTATCAGCACCAACGCCCCACTGATCTCTGCACCATCAAAATGATGTCCTAAAATTTCATTTACTTCTCGTCTCGCGCTACCAGCTGTCATTACGTCATCAATAAACAATATTATAGATTTAGCAGTGGGTATTTTATTAGTATAGTCACTACTATATCCAAATTGATTGAATTGGCAGTGCAAAAATAGCTTTGGAACTAGCACACCACCAATTTCTAAGGGAATTCTGTCAATTTCAGATTTTGACACAAAAATAAAGGGTATTTTTGTAATTTGTGGCAGTATTCCTTGAAATACTTGCCCTGCTAAGCCAGAAAGTACAATAAAATTAATCCCTTTAGGGATAGTTTCTCTTAAAATGTCTGTAATTAAAGTTAACGCCTCCGGATCCCCAAGCACAATTCTCATGTCAAAATACATGTCACTTTTAGCACCTGATTTCAGCGTAAACTCACCATATTCAATTGCCCCTAGCTCTATTAATCTCTGCTTGAATCGAGATTTCAATTCTGCCAAATTCGATACTTCTTTTATTTTTTCCATATTTTATGTGCACTCATCAGGATTCGAACCTGAACTAACGGTTCCGAAGACCGTTGTGATATCCATTTCACTATGAGTGCGTAAGGGTACACTTATACTTTAGTGCAGTACAATTATAACACGTTTGGTGCGGAATACGAGAATCGGACTCGTATCTCATCCTTGGCAAGGACGTATTTTACCACTAAACTAATTCCGCATCTGCAAAGTATTTTAACAGAAAAACATAAAAGACACAAGAAAAGCTCTAAAGGACATTTTAGAAAAAATGTGGATAACTCAGGGGATAAGTGTACAACTTTTTGTCTTTTATAAGAGTTTTATGCGGTTTTATTAGAAAATTAGTTATATTTTACAATATATATTGTATACTTAAGATAAATTAACACGTAGTTAACAATAGGTTTATATGATGCTAAATTCATTTTTACATAACAAGGCTGGTACAAACAACTCTACCGGAAAGATAGGGGAAGATTTTGCTTGTGAATTTCTCAAGAAACAAAATTTTACTATTAAGCACAGGGGATATATAAGTAAATTTGGTGAAATAGACATAATTGCAGAGAATAACAGCAAAGTCTACTTTTTTGAAGTAAAAACATCTGCGAGCGACAAGGTGACTCCGTTTGACAATATGAATTGGAACAAAGTCAGACATTTTAAACGAAACGTGGAGGTTTTTGTACTGAAGTATGAGTTTCACGTGAAAAATATACAATTTTCTATAAACTTTATAGCAGTTTATCTAAATAAAGATAAAACACTAAAAAAAGTTGAGCTGATAGAAAATTTAGAGTAAAGAAGAGCCCAGACCAATGTCACATGCCTAGTTCGGTGTTTTTTGGATTATCTATAGGAGCCGCTTGTCAGGGTCGAACTGACGACCTACGGTTTACAAAACCGTTGCTCTACCAACTGAGCTAAAGCGGCAATTAATGTAGGGGTACGCGTGACCTGTTTCCCCTACATGCCAAGTTTCCAGAAAGTCTGGAAACTCAGTGAGAACATTTTAACATATTTTTTATTTTCTTGCTACTGCATTGGTTGCACCCTTACCAAGCGAAAGGGTTGTACGCACCATGAATTTCAAAGTGTAAGTGTGGACCAGTGGAGTTGCCCGTAGAGCCAACTTTACCAATATTTTGCCCACGAGAAACTGCTTGCCCCACCTGTACATCCACTTCGCTTAAATGTCCGTAAACTGTTTCGGTACCGTTATCATGAACCAGAACAATATAGTTTCCAATTCCAAAGTTGTAGCCACTTTCTTTTGCAGTACGCACTACTCCAGGTGCAGAAGCAACCACCTGTGCACCTTTGTAGTTAGCTAAATCACAGCCATTATTACCATGTAGTTTTTGTGTACGTGTTGCACCTGGTGCTGGAAAAATATAGTAGCCAGCGTATTTTGGCCAAGAGGCAAATTTGTTGACATTCTCAGTTTTATTCAGGTGAGAAGTATCACCATACGCCCAAGACTTTGGAATATACTGAGCAATATTTTTGGTAACCACAATCTTGGTTTTAGT
>JAYTYL010000009.1:0-5303 GCA_043742405.1 bacterium | reverse complement strand
TTTGTATTTGCAAGTGCTTTTTATGACTGCGAACAAGAACAAAATGTTTTAGCAAAGCTAGTGTGTAAGATTATAGTTGGCTACCAAGCAAAAAATATTATTAGCCAAGCCAGAACCCAGGTCTTATCAAAAGACAATGCATCTACAAAAGAAATTACTACAAATACCGAAAGCCAAATACAAGATAATCCAACACAAAATAATGGTGGTAATAGTAAGTATAATGATAATAATACTGAAGCAGTTTTGATTCGACTCTTGAAAAATACAAATTTTGGTGGTGGCGGTGACCAAGTTTCTACTGTTCAATCTGGGCAAAATGGTATTTTATATATGGCTAGACAAGCTGCAAAAGCATCATTGCAGACTATCACTGCTCCCAATCTTGAAATACCTCCCGATACGGCGCCTAGGAAAATTTTTAAAGAGGGGAGCTGTGTCGCCTTTGGTGATTCTATTGCTTATGGAATGAGTGAGAGTGGGGTTTTGGCACCTTGCATTAGCTATAGACCAGACGGTAGTTTTGCTGCAACATTTGTAAAGGCTAATGAAGGTAAAAGTTGGCGAGTATTTAAGCAATACTTAGAAAAAGTAATGAACGATCCGGGTGTAAAAGTAATTGCATGGGAACTAGGAACCAACGATCCTATCGGCTCGGCAAATTTTTATAAAGATGCGGTTAGAATGGCTATTGCAAAAGGAAAAATAATTTTATTGCCTGTTTACGACAACGATTCTAGTCGTAATATTTCAGATCCCGTTGCTATGAATTTAGCTAAATATAATCCCGAAAATGTCAAATTATTGGACTATACAAAAGGTGTCTCAAGCTGCAAACCTCAAAATTTACATTATACTGCTTCGTGTTATAAAAAAATAGCAGAATATAGAAAAAGTCAGATAGTAGAAACACTGAAAACAGAGGTCAATCCATCGTCCTGATTTCATCTAAAATAATTGCTTTTGTTCCGTAAGACTTTTTTTCTTGCCCATCTTCAGTTACATTTGTTACTTCTTTCTTATCCTGACCATCATTCTTGTCTTTCAAACTAACCCTACCTTTAAAAATGAGTGGTTTGTCTTGCGCAATTTTACTTGCAAACAAGGCATAAGTTTTAGGAAACATTATAACTTCTATTGTGTCTTCTAAATCTTCCACTTGTAAAAATGCCATTTTGTCCTTCTTTTTTGTGAGCATTTGTTTTTGTGAAATTATAATAGCAGGGAATTCTACCATTGTGTCATTTTTAGCTTCAGCGTTTATATTTTTAATGTTAGTTTTTCGCATTTTTAAAATTTCTTTCCAAGGGTCAAGTGGATGGCCAGAAAGATAAAGGCCTAAAAGCTCTCGCTCAAAATAGAGTCTCTCTCTTCTTTCGACCCGTACATCTTTTTTTTCCACAGGTTTTAATTTTAAATCCGCTTCTTCTTCCAACTCGCCGAAAAGTGATATTTCACCTTTGTGCGTGTCATGAATTTGTCTTTGGTAACTTAAAATATTTTCAATATTTCCAAACATAGTCGTTCGCTCTCCTAGGTCGTCGAGAGCTCCAGAATTAATAAGTGCCTCTATACTTTTTTTGTTCATAGACTTCATAGAAACTCTTTTTAAGAACTCTGAGAGAGTTTTGAATGCACCATTTTTTTTTCTTTCCTCTACTATTTCTTCTACAGCATTGGTGCTTAAATTTTTAATTGTGTTGAGACCAAAAACGATTGAATCCACTTCTTTTTTAATAATACTAAAATGATTTTCCGAATAATTTACATTTGGTGGTAGGATTTTTAGTCCTAAACGTTTGCATTCGTTTATCGAAATAGCTACTTTCTCTGTCTCGCCTTCTTCACTTCGAAGTACAGAAGCCATGTACTCAGTAGGGTAGTTGGCTTTTAAATATGCAGTAACATAAGCTACTCGCCCGTATGAAACCGAGTGAGCTTTGTTAAATCCGTAAGCTGCAAAAGGTTCTATCCAAGTCCAAAGTTCCTTAGCTTTCTTTTCTGTCCAACTGGAATGTTTTACACATCCACTTATAAATTTTTCTTTTTGCTCGGCCATTTCTGCGGGTATCTTTTTTCCTACAGCTTTACGGAATTTATCTACCTCACCCCACGAATAGCCTGCAAGTTTATTCGCCATCATAAGTAGGTCATCTTGGTAAACTAATATCCCGTATGTTTTCTCTAAAATTGGTTTCAAAGCCTGGTCTAGATAAGTTATAATCTCTGGATTATTTTTTCTACGAATATACTCTGGGATAAATTGTAAAGGTCCAGGACGGTAAAGTGCTACCATGGCGTTGATATCGTCTATTTTTGTAGGTGCCAATTCCATTAGGAACTTTGTCATTCCGGTGCCATTGAGCTGAAAAGTATCTGTAGTTTCGCCACGGGTAAGCATGTCGAAAGTTTTTTTATCTTTCATTTCTATAGTGTCGTAGTCTAGTTCCACGCCATAATTATTTTTAATAAGCAGAATTGCCTCGGCAATGATTCTAAGATTTCCAAGTCCAAGAAAGTCGAATTTTAAAAGCCCAGCATCTTCAACACTGTACATGTCGTATTGAGAAATAATTTTCCCCTCACCTTTTGGGTCGTACTGAATTGGCGTAAAGTTCTGCAAATCGGTAGGGGAAATTAGTACCCCCGCAGCGTGCACACCCACGTGCCGTGCGTTGCCTTCTATTTTTATTGCCATGTCGATTATTTCTTTAGTTTCTCTACTTTCATCGTAATCTTTTTTAAAATCAGGCTCTTCTTTCAGTGCTCTTTCTAAAGTCATGGGGAAACCTTGTGAGCCTAAAGGTATCATTTTAGAAATTCTATCGCCAACAAGGTATGGGTAACCCATACTTCTAGCAACATCTCGCGCTGCGGCGCGTGCTGCCATAGTTCCAAAAGTTATAATCTGAGCAATTTTGTCTTCACCATATTTTACTTTTACATATTCCACCATTTCGCTGCGCCTGTCATCGGCAAAATCCATGTCTATGTCCGGTGCACTTGGCCTGTCAGGGTTCAGAAATCTCTCAAAAGGAATTTCAAATTCAAGTGGATCAATATTTGTAATTCCAGACAAATATGTAACCATAGAGCCCGAAACACTTCCACGAATATTGGTAAGAATTTTTTTAGACTTTGCAAACTTCAACAAATCTGCAACCACTAAAAAGTAAGGAGCATAGCCTTTCATTTTTATAACGTCAAGCTCATAATTTACTCGCTGCAACACTTTCTCGGTCTGCTCCACTCTTCGAGTAGCAAATCCTTCAAATACTATCTTTTTTAAATAGTCATCTGGAGACAAATCATCTGGGATATCAATTTTTGGAAATACCCATTTGCCAAGTGGAATTTCCAAATTACAAGCCTCAGAAATTTTTTGAGCATTTTCTACAGCCTCTGGTAAATTTGCGAAATCTTTTAAGACCTCGCTCTCAGTTTTTAAATTAAAATAGCTATTTTGGTATATATTTTTATATTTTTCTCGCCCTCCCATTTCGTTGGAAATCCCCATCAAAACTTTTTGTGCTGGTCTGTCGGAAGTGTGTAAATAATGTACATTGTAAGCCGCTACAAGCGGAATATTTGTTTTTTTTGCTAAGTCGACGAGTGTCTGATCAAACTTATCCATTTCAATATAAAAATTATTTCTGAAAAATTCTTTACAGAAATTAAGATATATTTCTGCTTGTTCCAAATCATCAGTACGCATTTTTTCTGTCAAAAAACTTTCTGTTAAGCCACTCAATACAAAGATATCCACACATTTATTTTTTAAATATTCTAAATCTACACAAGGGTAAAGTTTTCCTTTTGGAGTAACATGTGCGTCTGAGACAATGTGGACTAGGCTTTTGTAACCTTGCAAATTTTTTGCAAGCAAAACCATTTTAAAAAGCCTGTTTGTAGCCGAAACTTCTTCATTCATACTTTTTTCTGCCACCGAAATTTCTACACCGATTATGCTTTTTATACCTTCACCCCCACACTCTTTTTGAAATTCTATCGCTCCATACAAATTGTTAGTGTCGGTAAGAGCCAAACTTTTGAAATTATTTTTTTTAGCAAATTCCACTAAGTCAGAAATTTTTGGCACAGCTTCTAGTAGAGACAGGTGCGAGTGGACGTGCAGGTGGGTAAAAGAGTTTGGAGACATAGAAAAAGTATAGCAAAAACAAAGAATATTAATAGATTGACAGTAAAACTAAATTTCTGTTAATTTATAGTCTTTTTGTGCGCTTTTCAGATATTCTTCGATTTTATCGTGAGTTAGTAGTCCTTCTTGAGCGCCTATTTTTTGTACCACACTCATACTGTTGATAGGTGCACGCAGGATTGCTTCTAGTGGAGAAAAGCCTTTTGAAAGGTAAGCTGTGAAAGTAGAAGCAAAAGCGTCCCCAGCGCCAGTTCTTTCATAAGGTGGTTTTATGTCTGGGTATATTGGTAAATAATAATTTCTATAAATATTTTCACCATTTATTTTACAGCGTAAGTACGCACCATTTGGACCGTCGGTGATAGATACTACTTCTGGTCCAAGTTTTTGTAAATCTTCTAGAAGCTTTTGTATCTTATTTTCTTTAGTATTTAAAACATACTGAGCTTCTTCTTTATTAACCACAAATAAATAGCAATTTTTATACAAATCTTTCTGTGCTTCTACGCCAAGCTTTAGTTGAAAAGTGCCAGGTTGAAATGTGAGCTTAGTTGCAGGGTTTTTCGTCAGCCAATCAGAAATTTGGTTTTGAAAATCTAGTGCATCGGCAGGAAGAGAAGTTAAATAAATAAATTTAGGGTTCAAAATTGAGAATTTTCCACTTTCAAAAACTCTCTGGTACGGATAATGTTTTATTAAAATAGTTCTTTCTGGTGGGTACCAAAGCACATAGTGGTAGTTTGTCGGTACATCGTTATGAATTTGTACTAGCTCGACATTTACACTATCAGTTTTCCATGCCTCCAAACTTTTTTCACCATTCTCGTCACGTCCAATGTCTGCAACCAAAGCACTTTTCAATCCAATTCTAGAAACAGAAACAGCAGCGTTGGCAGGGTTGCCCACGCCATAAAGCATGGTGGTACTTTCATAGGGGATTTTTGAGCCAAATGGGAGAGTGATGGTGCAGCCAACCGAATCTACCCCACAGTGCACCTCGGCTTTTTCTAGTTTTATAAATGGCTCTACCACAGTATCACCGATACAAAGCACATCAACTTTATTTCCTATGTTATTTGGCATAATTATATTTTAGAGTATACTATAATATATTAAAAAAATAAATTTTATGACACAAGAAATG
>JAYTYL010000008.1:0-5400 GCA_043742405.1 bacterium | reverse complement strand
ATTCCTATTACATCTGCAATTATTTCTGCAGTTTGTCTTGTTCTTAAATAAGGGGAGGAAATTATTATTTCTATATTTTTATTTTTTAATTCTTCGCCTGCTTTTTTTGATTGTTCAACACCTATCTCATTTAGTGGTTCACTCTTAGAGTTTATAGTGTCTATTTTTTTAGTTATGTTGGCATTAGTTTCTCCATGACGTACTAAAAAATATTTATTTTTTGCTTTAGTTCTTTCTCGTAATTCCTTGAGCGATGCTGGAACAAATATTTCCTCAGTGAGGCTTTTCCAAACTGGAAGTGGTGCACCCCAATAACGACTACGGGAAAGCGCCCAGTCCCGCGCCCCTTCTAACCATTGTCCCATCCTCCCATCTCGCACATTCTCAGGCACCCAGTAAACTTTCTTGTTTTCTTCTACTAGTTTTTCTCGCATGGTGGAAACTGCTACAAACCAACTACTAGTTGCGTAGTTTAAAAGCGGTGTGTCGCAGCGCCAACAAAGTGGGTAGGAGTGAGTTATAACTTCGGTCTTTAAAATCTGATTTTTGTTTTTTAAAAATTCACAGATCTTTTTATCTGTCGATTGTGTTTCACCTTTCCACTTTACACGTTCGCCTGAAAAATCTATTACTTCAGATTTAAATCTTCCATCCATACCAATGTGAATAATTGTTGGTACATTATTTTTCATTGCCAGGTTATAGTCGTCCTCACCAAAGGCTGGTGCTTCGTGCGCGATGCCAGTTCCAGAACTATCGTTTACAAATGGAGCATGCCAAACTTTGTAGATATTTTCAAAATTTTTGATTTCGGTAGAATTTTTATAATAATCAAAAATGGGTAAATACTTTTTGCCAACTAGTTTTTCCCCTAAAAAATTATCCACAATTTCAAAATCTTTTTCAAAAATTTTGCTAGCTAGATTTTGGGAAACGATATAATTTTCATTATTATATTTTACTTTTACATAAGTTATGTCTTTATTTATAGCAATTGCCGTATTTCCAGGAAGTGTCCAAGGTGTTGTAGTCCAAGCAAGTAAATAGGTATTGGGTTCATCTACTAGTTCAAATTTTGCATAAACCGAAATATCATTTAAATCTACATAGCCCTGCGCTACTTCACTTGCAGCAAGTGGTGTCTCGCAGCGTGGGCAAATATGCATCACCCTGTAGCCTTCATAAGCAAGACCCTTTTTGTACAATTCTGAGAAAGCCCACCAACAACTTTCGGTATAGGTACTGTTTACAGTCATGTAATGATTCTCCATATCTACCCAGCGACCCCATCTCGGTACAGCTTGTTTCCAATCTTTATCGTATTGCAAAACTATGTCGGCACAAGCTCTGGTAAAATTTTCCACACCCAAGTCTTCAATATCTTTTTTCGTTTTTAGGTCAAGCTCTTTTTCTATCAAATTTTCTACTGGCAGTCCATGGCAATCCCAACCCCAAACACGACGCACATATTTACCTCTCATAGTTTGGTAGCGAGGAATAGTGTCTTTTAGATAGCTTTGTAACAAATGTCCGGGATGTGGAAGCCCTGTTGCAAATGGAGGACCATCATAAAATGTATACGAGTTTTTATGATCTTTTTTTTCACCCACTTCTTTTAGACTTTTAGCAAAAATATCTTCTTTATTCCAAAACTCTAGAATTGCAAGTTCTTTCTCATTTACAGTTTTTTCACTTTCTCTTTTATTTTCTTTATCCATCATTACATCTTAGCAAATTTTTTTACTATTGGGAAGACAAAGTGGAAGTGTTGTTACCCCGACAGATTTGCCAACTTTTTGCATGCGCAGTGTCGTCTAAATCTGGCTGTGACAAAGAATTATAAACCGTGCCTCGCACGTTGAAACAATATGACTTCTGATCAGATGAGACAAAATACAAATACTCAGTTGGTGGGGTGGGGATATTTTTCATAAAAGTCGGTGACAAACTAGAAAGGCTGTCTGCATATTTTCCGTTCACCGACTTATAGGCTTCGAGTGCGATTTCCACTTCACGAATGCTTGAAAGCTTAGATGTATCCTGTGCCTTCGAGCGAATAGAAGTGAGTCCAATTATAGAAATTGCACTTAAAATAGAGATAATCGAAATCACGACTAGTAACTCTACCAAGGTAAATCCCAAAATTTTATTTTTTTTCATGTTTTTAACTTTATTGTGTCATTCCAGGATCATTTAAATATGGCTCAAGGGGTTTTAGAAAAGATGCGATTGTCTCGGCTTTATCGTCTGTTTTTTCGAAACTAGTTACTATAAATGGGGTTGTTGTTGAGCGAGTTGCTTGGTAGGCTACTCTGTAGATGGCGTCTGGTTTGCCAATAAAAGTTATATAGATGTGGGCACCTACATCTGGAATCTCTTGCCCACTAATCACAAAAAACTTTGAAGCTAACTTAACGTCGGTCAGACTTTCACTTAACTTTTTAAATGGTGGGTTGGACAAATAGCTAATGCGAGCTCTGGTATTTGTTGCTACTACAACATTTAATATACTTCTGGTAATTTTTGCGATTGGACTGCCATTTAATTCTTTATAAAGTTCTAATTGTTTTTTGATCTGATCTTCAGTTGGCTTAATGTTACTTTGGGCAAGTGGCAATGCTAATTTTGACTCTATGACTTTTGTTCCACCAACCCCGACAAGCACTCCAGCTATAAGCACAGCTGCTAGCACAAAATATAATCTTTTCATGTTCATAAATTCTGTATTTATTGTATATTTTATTCTATCACATATTTTCTGGAGCAACAATTCCCAAAATGTGCAAAGCTTTTTTTAATATACCTAACGTGTTTTCTGTAATTTTCAAGTTTCGCTCTGTTGCAAGCATGTCTCTTTCATCTATAATCTTATTATTGGCATAAAAATTATTAAACAAACTAGAGAGTTCAAACAAATATACGCTGAGTTTCTGGGGTGCAATTTCTTCTATAACAATCTTTAGGACTAAATCAAATTGAAATATTTTACGTTCAATTACACTGTCACCATTTTTATAAATACCTGAAGTGGAAATATCTTTTGCCTTTTCTAAAAGTGAATGTAGCCTAGCCGAAGTGTAGCAAAGATATGGACCAGAGTCTCCTTCAAATGAAAGTGATTTTTCTGGGTCGAAGTCGATATTTAAACCGGGCTTGCTTCGCAAAATCGCAATTCGAAGTGCCGACATTGCAATTTCAAAATTATTTTCTCCACCTGGACTTTTTGTCTCTACCTCCTCTAGCACCGTTTTTATAACTTCATCTGCAGTTGGTACACCACCGAGTCGCGAGGACATTTTTTTTCCTTTAAAAGTCATACGGCCATGAGGAATAAATTTCGAGTTAATTTCCCATTTTTTTTCAATTTTGCCAGCAGCAGCTATAAAAGTTTTGAAATGCGGAGCCTGTTCATTATCGGCAGTAACAAAAGAATAGTCCGGGTTATATTTTTCAAATTTTAAAGAAAGCAGCCCAATGTCTTTTGCGAGGTAAGTAGGATTATTTTCAGAGTTTATAAAAACAGCAGTGTTGATTTCTTTATTACTTTCGTCTGGAATATAAATTATTGCTCCTTCGCTTTTGTGAAAAACTTTTCCAACATTTTTCAAAACAATTTGTTTTCCCACTTCTCCCGCTTCACTTTCAAAAATGAAACCGTCAAATTTACTTCCCAATTTATCCAAGTTGTCAAACAAATACTTTATACTTATTTCTTTCGCCCATTTATAAATTTTTAAATCTTCACTCTCTACGTTGCCATATAAATTATTTGCAACCTGCTTCACATTTTTTATTTTCTCCCCGTCATTATCTTCTTCAAAGCTTTTGTATTCCGCTACACCTTTTACATAAGTTTCCCCAAAATATTTTGCGTTTTCTTCTTCAGTTTTGTCTTTTTGTTTTTTGTAACCATTCTCTTCTTTAATTTTATAAATTGCTTTGGCAACACCTAAAGAAATATCCGAGGGATAAGATATTGCCTTTACATCTGCTCCAGCTTCCTTCATAACACGTACAATAAACTCTCCCGTAAAATTATTCATCAAGTGTCCAATAGTAAAAGGTTTGAATAGGTTTGGCGAGGAGTGTTCTACCAAAACTTTTTTTTCAAAATATTTTGTCTGCACTACTCCCCTCTCCTTTGGAGAGGGGCAAGGGGTGAGACTAAAAAACAAATTCAGAAATCCCGGGCTTTTGATTTCTAAATTTTTTATGAATACCAAATTTTTAATTTCTAAAAATACTTTTAATTTCTCTGCAAGTTGCAGTGGAGAAATTTTTAAATTTTTACTTTCTTGCAGACAAATATTTGTAGTAAGGTCACCAAATTGCAAATCTGGGATTTCAATAACCAGACTTTCAAGTTGGTGCTGGTACTCAGTCATAAAAAACTCTTTTATGATATTTTCTAGTTCGTCTTTAATCTCTAAAATGTTCATACTCTTATTTTACTACATTTTGCTATTAAAACCAGGATAACTCCCTAAGACTTTTACATATTTACATAACTTAGAAAGGTTGATGACCGCACCTTCTACCTTCTCGTCGTCATATTTTCCAGCAATGTCTATAAAGAAGTAATACTTCCAAGGAGACTTTGGAATCGGTCGGCTTTCGATTTTTGTTATATCAATATCTCTTGAGGAAAAACATCCTAAAGCATTGAACAAGAAACCTACAATATTTTTTCCAGAGAAAATTATAGAAGTTTTGTATTGCACTCTGTTTGAGTTGGTTTTATAATATTCTTTTGAAATAACTGCAAACCTAGTCCAATTGTCTTTATTGTCTTGAAAATCTGCTTTCAGAATTTCTAAACCGTAAGTTTGTTTGGCTTTTAAACTAGAAATGGCTGCTCGAGATTTGTCACCTGTTTCTTGTAGCATTTGTGCCGCTCCCGCTGTGTCAAAATATTCTACAACTTTTACATCTGGTAGAAATTTTTTAGTATTGTGGGCACATTGTGCTAGCGCTTGCCAATGGCTATAAACTTCTTTCACATCTTTCTTTTTGGTGCCCGGTAAAACTAGAAGTTGGTGGTTCACATGGACAAGATCTTCGCCAATTATTTTTAAATCATGTTTTGCTAGCAAGTCATAATTTTTATAGATAGAGCCCGCCAGAGAATTCTCTATCGGCACAACACCAAAAACAAGATCTTCACTTTCTACCTTTTCAAATATATCCTCGAAAGTCTCTAGACCTATATATTCTATATTCTCTTTTAGATTTTCTAGCTCACTTTTTTTGACAAAATGGAGAGCTGCCATTTCGCTATATGCCCCGGCTATTCCTTGGTACCCGATTTTAATTTTACTCATTTTTAAGTATTCTAACAAAAAACTCGCACAAATCCTAACTTATCGTGCGAGTTTTTTATTTTTCTAAAGCTAATCTAAG
>JAYTYL010000007.1:0-2175 GCA_043742405.1 bacterium | reverse complement strand
AGTCGGCGACTTGGCATCTATTCTCACCAACCTTGAGAGTGGCGACGTACTTTTTATAGACGAGATTCACCGGCTCAACAAAATGATAGAAGAAGTTCTCTACCCAGCCATGGAAAGTGGAGTTATTGATATAATAATTGGTAAAGGTCCTGCGGCACGTACCATCCAGCTCGACATTCCACCTTTTACTCTTGTTGCTGCTACAACGCGTGTAGCACTTATTTCTTCCCCACTTCGAAGTCGTTTTTCTGGAGGAGTTTACAGGTTGGAAAATTATTCAGAGCAAGAGATACAAAAAATTGTCAAAAGAAGTGCAAAAATTTTAGGAATTGACTTGGAAGACGGGGGAGAAAACAGTGCTACACGCGAAATCGCTAAAAGAAGTAGGAGTACACCTAGAACCGCCAACTATTTGTTAAAGCGTGCACGCGACTTGGCACAAATTCGCAAATCGAAAATAACCAAACAGATAGTGGAAGAAGTTGTAACTCTTTTAGAAATAGATGAGTATGGCATGAACCAGATCGACCGCAACTTACTCATAACTATTATAGAAAATTTTAAAGGTGGGCCAGTGGGGCTAAACACTCTAGCCGCATCTTTGGGTGAAGAAATGGAAACTATAGAAGAAGTTGTCGAGCCATATTTGCTACAAATAGGCATGTTAGAGCGTACCACTCGCGGCCGTGTGGCTACCGAAAAAGCAATTGGACATATTGGCAGACTTTAAAATATCAACTCTTTGTACACACTCATATCATGTTTATTTATCATATAAAAACCAAAGGCTACGTTGTGTGGCACTTCACTGTTTTTTATTTCTTCAAAGGCTTGTATGTAGTAAAAATCTTTATCCTCACGAAAAATTACGACGTGAGGAGTCCCACCTGTTCCGGGGCTAACACCATTATTTGAAAATAAAGCCTTCCAGTCAACGATTTCTGGGATTTCATTTGCCATTTGGAGTACTTTTTTTATAGAGATAGTATTTGCACTTCCGGTATTGCTTTGTATAGTTTCAACTGCTCCTACTTTTTCTACCACTGGAACTTCTATTGTTTTTTCTACGTCTTTTTCTAGAGTTGATACTTTGACTGTGGAGGAGTTGTTGATGGGTAGTAGCCAAAAGATTGTGTACACACAAAAAATGAGACACAAAACGATTAAAATTATTTTTTGTTGCTGGGTTATTTTTGTTGTCATACGTATATTTTAAGTATTATTGTTTTTAAGTAAACCATATTGTTATAAATAAAGCAAAGTGACAAACAGTAGAAAATTTTTTGAAAAAAAAGAGTTTGGAAATTGGGGTATAATGTGGATATGGAAAATTTAGGAGAAAGAAAAACTGAAGCAGAAAGTTGGACGAAGCAAACGAGTCAATTTTTGTAGCGGCTAGTGGTTTTTTGTGGTTTTCTTTTGTGCATCGGCAATGGTATGTGATATAATACAAAAATATGAGTAACCAAATAAATTTTATAGTAACAGCAAGTGAAGAAGGATTTACTGCTAACGCAGTGAATGCTTTTATTGTAACGCAAGGTGATACATTGGATGAGCTTTTGGCAAACGTAAAAGAAGCCACATCTTTATATTTCGAAGAAAATGAATCTATAAAATCTCCATTTTTCAACTTGATTTATTCTGATAATGTATATGCCTAAAGTCTTCAAGATTATGAGCGGTGAGGAAGTTGTAAAGATATTAGTTAAATTAGGATTTATTATTAAAACCCAAAAGGGTAGCCATGTGAAATTGGCTTTTAAAAATAATAATTCTGAAGTGATTGCAATTGTACCAAATCACAAAACTCTAAAACAAGGCGCAATGATTTCTATATATAAAAACGCATTAGAAATAGAAGATATAGATTCTGAGATGTTAAGCAAAATGTTTAAAAATTAATTTTATCTTTCTGTTGTATACTCACATTCATGGCTATAACTTTTAAAGATGATTTGGTAAAAATTTTATATGGCAAAGCAACTGAAAATGAAGATTTTGACTTAGCACAAATGAGAAGTGACAAATATGACATACCTTTTATTGACCTCACTACTTACACGATCGAATTCGGAGCTCTTGGAAACATTTTAGAAGAAGATTCTAAAAACGGAGAAATTGCAGGCTTTCACCAAGCGGGGAGAAAGTTGTTTGTTGCTGTGACTGACCCTA
>JAYTYL010000006.1:0-1909 GCA_043742405.1 bacterium | reverse complement strand
CGGTGAAATGCGAGACAAAATGCGTGGAATGATTGCTACAGGCTCTATGGCTAGCATGACTCCACCTATGATGATGAGGCATGATGGCGAGATGCGAGGGCCACAAGCTGATTTACAGACAGAAGAAAAAGTAGAAGTGAGCATACCTAGAAGTATTTTCTTAATATTTAAAAGTTGGTTCAACTTATAAACAAAAAACAAAAAATCGAGATTTAATCTCGATTTTTTGTTATACTCATGCCTATGAAATTAATAATTGCCAACTGGAAAGAAAATCCAGATAGTCTAGAAGACGCACATAAGCTAATAAAAATTTCCAACAATTTTAAATTGGATATTTTGCAGGCTGTGCCATATATTTTTGCAAATGAACTCGCTAAAGAAAATACTGAAATTCTCCTACAAGATATTTCTAAATTTGAAAATGGTTCGCACACAGGAGAAGTTTCTTACAAAATGGCCAAAAACATAGGAATATTCGGGAGTATTGTAGGGCATTCTGAAAGGCGAGAGTCTAGGATAAATATTCACGGGGATAGAGATGAAGATATAAACCAAAAACTAAAAAACTTACTAGCCAATGACTTGGTTGCTGTTTTGTGTGTAGGTGAAGAGGTGAGAGAAAATATGCAAAAAGTTTTGGAATTGCAAATAGTATCTGATCTGAAATCTATAGATACTAAATTTCTAGAGAAATTGGTGATAGCCTACGAGCCGATTTGGGCAATTGGCGAGGCGGCGCTTCGCGCCGCCTCCGCGCAAGAAATACTCGAAAGTCTAAACTTCGTAAAATCTTCATTAGAAAAAAAGTTTGATAAAGAAGTTGCAGGAAAAATAAAAATATTATATGGTGGCTCGGTCGATGAAAATAATGTCGAGGAAATTTTAAAAATTGGTGTTTGTGACGGAGTGCTTGTTGGTCGCGCATCTTCCGACCCCACAAAATGGCAAAAGTTGCTAGAGAAGATAAATTCTATTTAAAAAAAGTGCTATAATAGAAAGATGAAAACAATAAATGACCTAAATATTCAAGGTGGAGACAGGGTTCTTTTGCGAGTAGACTTCAATGTACCGACAGGTGAAAGCGGAGAGATTTTAAATTATTTTAGAATACAAGACTCACTCCCAACGATTTTAGATTTACAAAAAATAGGTGCAAGGGTAATTATTTTGGCTCACAAAGAAGAGGGAAGTTTAGAAAAAGTCGCTGAATATTTAACAGAAAAAATAGAGAATTTTTATTTTACAAAGGATACTAGCCCAAAACATTTAGACATGCAACACGGCGATGTTTATTTGTTGGAAAATTTGCGTATAAATAAAGGAGAAAAAGCAAATGACCTAGAGTTTGCACAACGACTTGCAAGTCTTGGGGAGTTTTTTGTAAATGAAGCCTTTTCAGCAAGTCACAGAAAACACGCATCAATTGTGGGGATTCCGAGTATTTTGGGGATGGAAAAATGTGCTTTGGGACCAAAGTTTCAAAATGAAATAGAAAAACTAAGCCTGGCCCTCTCTCCAAAAAAACCAATGTTTTTGCTAGTTGGTGGAGCAAAGTTTGACACCAAGCTACCAATGCTCGAAAAGTTTTTAAACATTGCCGATAAAATATTTGTTGGTGGCGCACTCGCGCACTCTTTTTGGAAACAGGAAGGCTTTGATTTACAAAAAAGCTTGGTAGATGATGATA
The DNA here is from genome assembly GCA_043742405.1 of bacterium. Classification (GTDB taxonomy): domain Bacteria; phylum Patescibacteriota; class Minisyncoccia; order Phycocordibacterales; family UBA5272; genus JBBQKQ01. The sequence continues at coordinate 219 of JAYTYL010000006.1, read as the reverse complement.
CTACTTTGAGTGAAAAAGTCTTAATTGCACAAAAGGAGGGAAAAATTTTTTTACCGAAAGATGTAGAAGTTGAAAATAAAAACATCCGACTTCCAAATGAAATCCGCGCCGGCGAGAAAATAGTAGATTTTGGACCTGAAACTCTAAAAGAAATTTTGCAAGTAGTAGAAAATTCTGAAACTATAGTCTGGAATGGTCCAGTTGGCTATTATGAAGGTG
>JAYTYL010000005.1:0-4054 GCA_043742405.1 bacterium | reverse complement strand
GGAGTCATCTGCACCAATTCAAGTGTCAGAAGGAACTGATAAAGTAACTGTTACCGTAGATATAACTTACGAATTGCGATAGTGAACTTTTTGTGTTATAATCTTGTTTGTAAGCCAAAGAAAGGGTAGCGTTTAAAAAACTAAAAAAGTTTTAAACTTAATTTCTCCCAGACGGTACCTATTTCTTAAGTTTATTTAAATTATCAAATATGCCAATTACAAAAGCAAAAAAAGGTGAAATACTATCTAAATTAAACAAAATCATTGACGATTCAAAATCTTTAGTATTTGTTTCTTTTAAAGGTATTGCTGCCAATGATACTGTTTTGATGCGCAAAAAATTGACTTCAGAAAGTGTTGGTTTAAAAGTTGCGAAAAAGTCACTAATCTGGAAAGCTCTAGAAGGTAAATCTTTCAGTGGAGAAATGCCAGAATTGGGACAAGAAACAGCTTTTGCTTATACAATGGAAACAAATAATGATTTGTTGGCTCCAGCCCGTGAAGTATACAGCTTTACAAAAGAGCATAAAGGTCTTCTCAACATTGTTGGAGGAATCTTTGACGGAGTCTACAAATCAAAAGAAGAAATGATGGCAATTGCAACAATACCTTCTCGTGAAGTTCTTATCTCGCAAATTGCTTACCTCCTTAAGTCTCCAATTCAACGTCTAGCTATTGCCGTATCAGAAGTGTCTAAAACAAAAAATTAATTATTAATACAAAAAACTTTATGAAATTTGAACAATTTTTGAAAGATATCGAGGGTGCGTCTGTTCTTGAACTTAACGAGCTTGTAAAAGCTATTGAAGAAAAATTCGGTGTGTCTGCAGCAGCAGTTGCAGCTGCACCAGCTGCTGGTGGTGCCGCCGCAGAAGCAGAAGGAAAGAGTGCCTACTCTGTAGTTCTGGCCGATGCTGGAGCACAAAAGATTGCAGTTATGAAAGTGGTAAAAGAAGCTCTAGGACTTGGCCTTAAAGAAGCTAAAGACTTGGTAGATGCTGCACCAAAAGAAATAAAAGCAAACGTTCCAAAAGAAGAAGCTGAAAAGTTGAAAAAAGAACTTGAGGCTGCGGGTGCAAAAGTAGAACTTAAATAATAAAAATAAAAAAAATTCCTAAACAGGAATTTTTTTGTTTGTCAAAATTGCATTTTCTGGAAAAATTGATAAACTATAAAAGTAAAAAAGACAGAAAGAAAATATGCTAAAAGAATTAGGAAAAATATTTGGGAGTAGCGAAAGAGTAAAACTCATGCGCTTTTTTCTTGCTCACAAAGAAGTGCAAATAGAAGTAGAGGAATTAACAAAAAGACTCCGAATTAAAACTGCTACTTTAAAAAAAGAAATCAAAAATTTGGAAACCATTGGTATGTTGACACCACTTCTTCTAGAAGAAGAAGTTGAGATCAAATTGAAATCTGGAAAAGTAAAATACAAAACTCACAAGAGCGATGGCGCTGAATTGAATCAAAGTTTTGTTTATAAAAGTAAACTGGCAGAACTGCTTCTAGACTTTAGTTTTGTAGACAGAGAGGTCTTGCTTTCAGATCTTAAAAGATTTGGAAAAATTAAATTATTTGCATTGGGTGGAATTTTTATAAAAGACGAGAAAGCAAAACTGGACCTTGTAGTTGTGGGAGATGCACTTGATAAAGAAAGGATAGAGTATTACTTGCGGGGGATGGAGGCAGACTTTGGTACCGAAGTCAGATTTACGGTCTATGAAAGCGAAGAGTTCAACTACAGAATGAATATGTTCGACAGGTTGCTAAAAGATTTTTTTAAAAGTTCACACGAAATGATACTCGACAAAACTAAATAATTTTTAGCTAAAAGATATCCACATATTTAGGCGATTAGGAGTTTGCAAAAGTTGAATTGGATATATACTAATCTTGTATTAGAAATACAAATTAGTATAAACAAATTTAACTTATCATATATATGCAATTAACATTAATGCAAAACTTAGCCCTTTCTATAGATAAATCACTCGATGTAATTTTTCGAAATATCATCCTTTACATCCCAAACATATTGTTAGCATTTGTTATCCTTGCCGTCGGCATGTGGATAGGAAAAGTAGTTTCTAAAATGATCGGCGACCTTTTGCGTATTGCGCGGATAGACTTTCTATTTTCAAAAATAGGAGTGACTCAGCTTTTTCATGAAATAGGTTTTCGGGTATCTGTAGCTTACGCAGTACAGGTTACGTTTAAGTGGCTTTTATACGCGGTAACTCTGATGAGCGTTGCTAACATTTTAGGTTTGAACGTAGTCACTGATTTTATTGATTTGTCACTATTTGGACTTTTGCCAAAACTTACTGCCTTCACCCTTACGCTCTTCGTAACTTTTGTAGTTGCAAACAAAGTCAAAGACTTTGTTGCTCATTCTACTTATGTTGCCAGCCATCATTCACCAGCTATTGCTTCTGTGACTTGGTTGTTGGTGGTAACCCTTGGAGTTCTAACAGCAATTAATGAATTAGAAATTGCAAAGTTTTTAACTGATGTCTTGGCAGGCTTCATCCAAGCACTTGGATTGGGAGTTGCCCTCGCGCTCGGTCTTTCTTTTGGGCTAGGTTGTAAGGAAGAGGCGAGGTGCTTGGCCCGCAAATGGATGGGAAAAGAATGTTATGACTTAGATTGTGGCTGTAATACTTTCGGCTGTGAAAAATGTTCAGACTTTGAAGATGGTGAAATGGGTCACGAAGACGGGTGTGAATGCAGCACTTGTGACATAAAGTAGCAGGTATCAATTTCTAGTTACCTAAGTAAAAACAACAAATTAGCAGCTATGAAAATAGCCTGCTTTTTTGTTTGACTTATATATCGAAATCGGTTATAATTCCCCCTATCGCTTTTCTAGAAATAGCAAAGCGCTGAAAATTGACAATTAAATACCATACATACCAGGCACTGATGCAAATGTTTGAGATGAAGTAATTCTCTCAAATATTACAGTGTGTTGGATAGCGAGTCAACGCAAATGATATGGAACAAAAACGTGAGATGTAAAAATTTTTCGAATAAATATTATTTAGGTAAATAGTATTTATAAAAGCTGTTTGATGTTTCGAGCGGTCGAAACCTAGCAAACAGCAAAAGCTAAAAAAGAAATTTTTTAGAATTCAATAAAATATATAAAGTTTTAATTTATGAGAAACAAATTTATTTTGGTTCGGGGTAAATTAAAACAAAGTATAGCTTTACACTTCCTGATAGGAGTGTTAAGGGTATATGGTGGATGCCTTGGATCTGTATGGCGATGAAGGACGTAGTAAGTGAACGATAAGTTTCGGGGAGCCCACTAACGGCTTTGATCCGGAAATTTCCGAATGAGGAAACTCTCTCTGGGTTACACCAGAGAACCGTAGCTTTATGCACGGAGCACACGTGGGGAAGTGAAACCTCTCAGTACCCACAGGAAAATAAAATAAGTTAATTATTCTCAGAATAGCGGCGAGCGAAATGAGAGAAGCCCAAACCGGAGTCGCAAGACAATGGGGTTGTAGGTTAGAAGCGTAGTTTACTAGAAGAGTTACAAAAAGTAATTTTAGAAAAACAGTTTGGAAAGACTGGCCAAAGAAGGTGATAGCCCTGTAGTCGAAAAAATTATTTCTCTTTTGCTTCTATACCTGAGTAATTCGGGACATCAAGAGCCCGGGTGAATCTGCCAGAACTAACTGGCAAGGCTAAATACATACAGATACCGATAGTGAACAAGTACCGTAAGGGAAAGGTGAAAAGAACCCTGGAAAGGGAGTGAAATAGAACTGAAACCATATATTTACAAGGAGTAGCGACAGGGTGCAAATCCTGTGCTGCGTGCCTATTGAAGAATGAGCCAACGAGTTTTATTATACGGCACGACTAAGTATCTAAAGATATGGAGTCAAAGGGAAACCGAGTGTTAATAGCGCGAACTTAGTCGTATAATAAAGACCCGAAGCCATGTGAGCTTACCATGAGCAGGTTGAAGTTTATCGAAAGATAAATGGAGGACCGAACCCGTAGATCGTTCAACTTCTTGGGATGACTTGTGGTAAGGAGT
>JAYTYL010000004.1:0-2692 GCA_043742405.1 bacterium | reverse complement strand
TGCAGTGCCATTTGTATGCTTTCATTTTTGTGCTATAGATCTTACAGCTTAGACGGAAGTATATCTGCTACCAACATAGCTTTAACCGATGTGGGAAATGAATATTATGAAGCAAGAGATGAAAACAAAAATGTTGTGCCGATACTTGTGTATCACAAAATTCAACCAGAGACTTTGCTGGACACTCTCTTGACAAGAGAATTCATTTTAGCGAAGGAAACTTTTGAAGAACAAATTGTTTACATTTTGGGGGAAGGCTACACCCCACTTACGATGCACGAATTGATTGGCAGACAAAACAACAACAACTTACCAAAAAAGCCGATTGTTATAACTTTTGATGATGGCTGGCTTGGACAATATACAGATGCTCTGCCTATTCTTGTAAAATACAAAATTCCGGCTACTTTTTATATAATAGACGCAATGCTTGGTAAAGATAATTATATGACACTAAAACAGGTGAAAGATTTGCATGATTTAGGGTTTGAAATAGGTGGCCACACTGTGCACCACCCCCGCCTAACACTTATCACTCTAGAGCAAGCCCACAACGAGATTGCGGGGAATAAATTGTATTTGGAAACGATGTTACAAGATAAAATATATAGTTTTTGCTATCCGTATGGTAATTTTAATTTGGACATTGAGAATGAATTAAAAAATAATGGCTACGAAAGTGCTAGGACTTCTATAAAATCTGTTTACAACGATTTCTCGAATTTTTATGAGCTAAAGGCAATTTATGCAACTGCCAGTATGAGTGGTTTCAAAAGAATATTACAAAATTGATAAAAAATGGTATATTATACTAATATCAATAAATAAACTTATGTCTATAGACAATATTCGAGCCGAACGGCTAAAAAAACTTGAAAACTTGGAGCAGTCCGGAATGGAGGCTTATCCTGCCGAGTCGAACCGTACACACGACAACCTTACTTTTTCTTTAAACTTTACAAATTTTTTAGAAACAAAAGAGGTGGTAACTTTGGGGGGAAGAGTGATGTCTGTGCGGGACCAAGGAGGCCTAGTCTTCGTAGATATTTTCGATGGGACAGCCCGTACGCAAACAATAATAAAAAAAGACGAAGTGGGTGAAAAAAACTTTAATGATTTCTTAGAATTTGTAAGTGTTAGTGATTTCATAGAAGTCACAGGCTCGGCATTTGTAACAAAAAAAGGCACAAACTCGCTGCTTGCAACTTCTTGGCGCATGACAGCAAAAAGTTTGCGACAGATACCAGATGAATGGTTTGGACTAAAAGACGAGGATGAGCGGTTTCGCAAAAGATATATCGACATGCTGTTAAACAGAGAAGTGACAGAACTTATTAAAAAGCGATCTATATTTTGGAATACAATTCGGGACTTTATGCTGAAGCGAAATTTTGTCGAGGTGGAGACTCCTATTTTAGAAACTAAAACTGGAGGCGCTGAGGCACGGCCTTTTGTAACCCATCACAACGCTCTCGACATCGATGTATATCTTAGGATCTCTCACGAACTTTGGCATAAAAAACTTATCATAGGAGGTTTGCCAAAAGTTTTTGAAATTGGGAGAGTATTTAGGAATGAGGGAATGTCTTTTGAACACGCACAGGACTACACGCACTTCGAGTTTTACGAAGCTTACCAAGATGCTCGGCTCGGTGTGCCAATGCTTATAGACCTATATAGAACAGTGGCAGAGAAAACTTTTGGGACATTACAATTTAAAATTGGTGAACATTCTGTAGATCTAGGAAAAGAGTGGGAAAAGCTAGACTACAACCAACTAATGATTGCTCACTACGGGTTTGACCCTCGCGAAGTTGACCAATCGAGAAATGCGGGCAGTGAACTTTTGAAAAAATATTATAAGCAAGATTATGATGGGGAAATAGAAGAAGTTGGTCGCGCAGTTGACTTTCTCTGGAAGCAAATTAGAAAGACTATTTCTGGGCCAGCTATTCTCACTGGAATACCAGTATATTTAGAACCTCTTGCAAAGAAAACACAAACTGACCCGCGAGTAGTCGACCGTTTTCAAATCATTCTTGGCGGAAGTGAAGTGGGGAAGGCATTTAATGAGTTGAATGACCCTATTGACCAGAATAACCGTTTTCTAGAACAACAAGCGATGCGAGACAGAGGTGACGACGAGGCGCAAATGGCAGACTTTGAATATGTAGAAGCGTTGGAATATGCTATGCCACCAACTTTTGGTTTTGGGGTTTCGGAGAGGTTATTTAGTTTTCTCTCGGGAAAAAGTATTCGCGAAGCCCAAGCATTTCCTCTCATGCGACCCAAAAATGATTAGTCTTACTCAAAGGCACAACTTTGTCGTGTTACTTCACGACATTCGTAGTGTACAAAATGTAGCCAGCATTTTTCGCTTGTGTGAAGTTTTGGGTGCTAAAGAAATTATTCTTTCTGGTGTAACCCCTGGCCCAGTCGATAGGTTTCTATTTGAAAGAAAAGATTTTACAAAAATTTCTTTGGGCGCAGAAAAAACTGTGAATTGGAGGAGACTGGAGGAGGTAGTGCAAGAGTTTGTTAAAAATTTTGATGGTATAAAAATTGCCGTAGAGCAAAGTGAGAAGAGTGTGGATTACAAAAAAGTGGAGATAAAAGAGAATCAAAATTATTTAATAATTCCAGGGAGAGAAGTTGAAGGTTTGGAGAAAGAAATTTTGGATTTGGTAGATGT
>JAYTYL010000003.1:0-1968 GCA_043742405.1 bacterium | reverse complement strand
TTCTTAATTCTAAGAACTGAAAACGACATATGTGGTGAGCGCGTACAGGATTTTGATTTTCTTTTTAAAAGGTGCTACACTAGTCAATATATGATAAATAAAATAATTATAGCGATTATCGCAATATTAGTAGTTTGTGGGGGAGTTTTTGCCTATGTGGACTATTCAGCAAAAGCAGAAGCCGAAAGGGTAGCACAAGAAAAAGTAAGAATAGAAAGAGAACAAGCGGCTCAAGTTGCCGAGCAAGCCAGAATTGCAAAAGAGGCAGAAGAAGCCAAAAAAGCTGAGTCAGATAAAAATATCTTCAAATCTTCGACCAGTGACTTTTCTTTCAAGTTGGTAGCAAGTACAACTGCAGCAAAAACAACTATTTATTACATAGACAAAAGCAGCAAAGAATCAGTTATCAAAAGCTTTACAGGTACTTGTGTAGTAGAAAATATGTCTAGTCCTTTGAAAAATCCTGTAAAAGGTTTAGATTTGCCAATTATAAAATGTACCGATGCCGGTATTAGTACTTATATTTACAGAAAGTCTGGAGAAATAAAAATGGCAACAACAAAAGAAACTTGTGACGACTTTACCACCTGTGACAAGTTTACATCTACAAAAGTATTAGGTAAATTCTAAATTTTATTTGCTAAAAAGTAAAATTCGTGATAGAATTATGAGTAATAAATAATTATGGCAATAACAAAATCTGGTAAAAAAGCGCATCGTCAGTCTCTTAAAAGAGCGGTTGTAAACGAAAGACGTTCTAACAAAATGAAAGACACTGTGAAAGCAATTCGTACAAGTATTGTAAAGAAAGAGAAGACCAATTTACGAGACGAGCTAAGTGCAGCTTTTAAAGCTATTGATAAAGCAGCAAAAAGAGGAATTATCAAAAAAGGCGCAGCTAATCGCAAAAAATCTCGCCTTGCGAAAGCAATAGCTAAGATAGCGTAGTATTTTTCTGCTGTCACAAAAGAAGCCAATAATCGTATATACTAAGTAGGCGTATGCGCGTAGACGATAAAATCCATCTGGATGAATTCACATCCATGCACAACCGCCTTTACAACAGGGTTTATTCTTACTTGTCGTTTCGAATAAATGACAAGGAAGAAGTAAAAGATCTTGTGCAAGAAGTGTTCCTTAAAGCTTTCAGAACTTGGAAAAAAGTCCCAGACGAAAAAATAGCAATCTCGTACCTATACGTAATTGCTCGCTCAAAATCCATTGACTTCTTTAGGTCGGCACGTCACAAATATTTAGGGTTTCTGCCTGGAAACTCACACGACGAGTTTACAGACACAAGCTCTAATATTAAAGACCCGTTCGACTTACTACCAGGTACTGAACCACTTCCTGAAGACATTTTCATTAAAAATGAAAATAGTTTGCTTGCAGTAAAAATGCTAAAAATATTAGAGCCACTAGAGCGTGAACTGGTTAGTCTTCGTTTTTTAGAAGAAATGGAATATGGGGAACTCTCCAAGATTTACAATACAACAGAAGACAATATAAGAAAAAAAATCTCACGGGCGCTCGCAAAAGTTAGAAAAAACACACAATGAAATTAGAAAAATTTGAACAAGAATATACGAAAGAAATAAACGCCTTTAAAAAAGCAGAGTTTTCTACTAAAGTAGTCCCACATTTTGGTGTACCGAGTTTTACCATTTTAAACAGGCGAGCTCTCACATTTACATTTGCTATTCCAGCACTCATGGCTGTGTTTGCACTTTTTGTGGTCAATAAAGCTCCTGCCAGTCCTTATAACAACCAGATAGCTATGTTGGAAGACTCTAATACCAGACTCATTAATCAGTTAGACAACCTAGACAATGCAAATTAAAAATTTTACAAAAATATTCTCTGTGTTCATGCTTGTGGTCAGTATTTTTGCTGTGGATGCAAAGCCGGCCAATGCGCAAGCGGCCCAAGCAGTGGAATCTGTAAAAGAGTTTTTCTTTGGCAAATCTG
>JAYTYL010000002.1:0-2441 GCA_043742405.1 bacterium | reverse complement strand
ATGGTTCTTAATAATAAAATACAAAAGGTGTGCGGCTTTTTCCTCCACACTAACATAAACATGCTTACCACCAAAAGATTGCATTATATTTCCTACTATTCCCTCTAGACTTTCTCTGTGTCTATCTGTTGCAAATAAATGTGTAGCTTCCCCTTTTTTAATTAATTTATTTTGCAAAAGCTTCTTTATTTCCAAAAGCATCATCACTTTCAGGTAACAGCTTTTTAGTCATTTCCACAGCATCAACAAATTTTTGGTAATTTACTTGTATTTTTTTTCTATCAATCACAAAACCATCGGTAATCAATGTTTTTAATTTATTCGTTGCCCATTGTCGAAATTTTGTACCCATCACATTATTAACACGGTAACCAACAGCTATTATTACATCCAAATTATAAAAATCCACTTTTCTATTAATATCTCTACCTACTTCATTTTGAACTAGCTCGTATTTCGAGCTAGTTGAGTTTTTTATAAGTTCTTTTGAATTATAAATAGTTCTTAGATGACCACTAATAGTTTTAGTATCAACATCAAAAACATCAGCTATTTGCTCTCTACTGGCCCAAATAGTTTCTTTTTCTAGATCTCCTTTAAATTCTATTGCGCCACTTTTTCCTTGATAAATAATTACTTTATTTTGCATATTTTTAGTATAGCAACTTACGAAAAAATGCAATAGTTCGAATTGATGCAATCTGCAAGCTTAAATACTTTTCACCTGTAAGAAGTCTAGCTCTACCGGGGTTTCACGACCAAACATATTTACATTCACTCTTAGTTTTCCTCTCTCCTCATCTACACTTTCCACTTTCCCTTCCATACCTTTAAACGGTCCGTCGGAAACAGTGACTTGCTCCCCTGCTTTTACTTTTATAATGTGGGTAGTGGCGTCGGTCTTCAAGCGAGAAAAAATGAAGTCTATTTCCTTTTGCGTAAGTGGTACTGGGGTAGTACCTGCACCTACGAAGCCTGTCACACGGGGTGTATTACGCACCAAGTACCAAGACTCTTCATCGGCGATCATATCTACCAACACATACCCTGGGTAAAAGTTTTCTTCTACTTCTACGCGCTTTCCATTTTTAATTTTAACCTTTTTTTCTAATGGTACTAAAACATCGAAAATCTTCACTCCATACATACCCTCACTTTGGGCTTTTTGTTTCAAATTTCTCTCCACAGCTTTTTCGTAGCCAGAGTAAGTCTGAATTGTGTACCACTTTCTAGTTATTGTGTTCGTATCTTCTAACATAAAATTATTTTACTATTGTGTTTGTTGCTGTGCTTGTTGCTATATCTATAATTTGCTTTACAGCATGAAATTGCGAGGCAAAGGAACTTTCTCTAAGTGTGGAAATTCCATCTAAGATAACTTTACCAAAAACTATATCCAGAAGACCTAGGAGAGCCGCCATAACAGCTGTAAATAAAATTACAAATAGTGTAAAGTTTATGACTACATTTTGAGTTGGAAAAGTAGAAAGCCTAAGTTCTTTGAGAACATCTTTTAGATAATTTGACAAATTCATAGTGCCTGCATTATATCACAAAGCCAATTATTATGCTAGAATAGAAAAATGTTGGATGCAATACATCAGTTTGGTTACGTAGGAATATTTTTGACTATATTTTCTGAAGTTGGCCTTATGCTTTTCCCACTTCCAGGAGACTCCCTTCTTTTTACTGTTGGCATTCTAAGTAATGAGGAGGTGTTCAGTTTTTACAACCTACTCTTAGTGACATTTCTAGCCTCAGCTATCGGCGGACACCTTGGATACTTTGTTGGTACCAAAATCGACAGAGACACACTGCTCAACAATAAATATTACAAAGTCAAAGACATACACCTGTCCAAGACAGAAAAATTTTTTGAAAAATATGGTGTCTGGGCAATATTCTTTTCCAGATTTGTCCCTATTGTGAGGAGTTTTATCTCGCAACTTTCTGGAATGTTAAAATATAGCAAGACAAAATTTTTCTTTGCAAATCTAGGAGCAAGTATTATCTGGCCAGCAACACTCATGTTATTTGGCAAAACTCTTGGGCAAACTTTTCCAAAACTTATTTCCTATGCAGAGTTACTCGTTGTCGCTGCTTTAGTCTTCTTTTTTATCCCAATAATAAACGAACTGTACAGATCTAGAAAATCATAAATCTAAAAAATTTTGCGGTATTTCTGTCTGTATCTGAATTTTATTTTTCGTTTTTGGATGGAGTAATTCTATGCTCTTTGCGTGCAACATGAGTCTGGTTTTTGCATCTATCTCTGTAACATTATCTATACCCCCGAACCCGTATTTCTTGTCACCCAAAATAGGGATTCCTAAAAATTTTGCATGCAAACGTATCTGGTGTGTCCGCCCAGTTTTCGGAAAAAAACGAACAGGAGAAACTAAAAAATCTTTAACTGAAGATTTTTTAGTTTGTATACTTAA
>JAYTYL010000001.1:0-5521 GCA_043742405.1 bacterium | reverse complement strand
CAACTACAAACACACTTTTAACAAACACTTTTTGTTTTTATTTATTCACTCACTTCTTCACTTGAAAAAACTAAAACATGGGAAAAAAATGGAAGCTCTCGAACAAAAACATCTTAAAAGATGTGGTGTGGTATAATTGAAAAATGAACAATGGGTTTAAGATTGGAATAGACATTGGTAGCAAAATCATACGTGTAGTTGCTACAGAAAAGACAAAAGAAAAAGATGGGGAGGCGAGTATTCACCCACGTGTTTTAGCTGCCACTGCAGAAAGCTCAGACGGGATTCGGCATGGAAAAATTATCTCTCATGATGACGCCTTAAAAGCAGTCAAAAATGCAATAAGAAAAACCGAGAAAGTTTTAGAAGAAAAAATAAAGAGTGTATTTCTGGCTATCACGACTGACAATATAAAATCTAAAAATGTAAAAACTAAGAACACTGTTTCTAAAGCCACCAATGAGGTATCTGAGCTTGATTTTGAAAAAGCGCGCCGTGAAACTCTCAACTCTTTGCCGATCGACTCACCTTACGAAGTGTTAAATATTTCCGCTTCAGAAGTCCGCCTCGATGGCAAGAAAATTCGTGGAAATCCGATAGGTGCTATTGGGGGAATCTTAGAAGTTGTATACTTAATAAATTTGATTCCCAAAACTGTTATTGAAGAATATATAAAAATATTTGAAGAGCTTGATATTGAGATAGATGAAATTTTGTTTGGTACAATTGCAGCTAGTATTGCTCTCACCAAAAGAAGAGAAAGAATTTCTGGTATTGCTATTTTAAATATTGGACATGATAATAGTTCTTTTATACTGTACGAGAATGACATGCCTATAATTAATAAAATTTATTCTCTTGGGGGAAATAACATCACAAATGATATTGCTCTTGTTTTGCAGACGAGGATAGAGGATGCAGAGAAAATAAAGAAAGACTACAAAGATTTGAACGTAAAAAAGGTCCCCCAGATAATCGAGGCCAGAATAACAGATATCTGTGAACTAGTGAAAAAGGATTTGCTTGTGAGTAACTACTTTGGAAAAATACCAGGTGGCATAGTCCTAGTAGGAGGTACCTCCAAAATTGAACATGTAGATGAGATGATTAAAAAACATCTCGAAACACCAATCTGTATTGGCAATAAAACTTTGGTGGAAAGAACTGAAAATGTATTACGTGATTCCTCTTGGGCATCAGCTTATGGTCTTACCTATCTGGAAGGTAAACAGGAAACTCTATTCAAGAGAATCTTGAAGAAAATAAAATCCAGAGGGTTTCGCTTGCTTGCCTTTATTTCACCATAAAGACCATATTGTCAATTATTTACAGGTAATTTATATGATATACTCACTATCATTATAGGAGTAAATTAAATAGAGAGTATGCCAAAAATAAATCAGGATATTGAAATGTTTGCAAAGATACGAGTTGTTGGTGTTGGTGGCTCTGGAAAAACTGCTACTAACCATATGATAGAGAATGGCACAGAAGGTGTGGAATTTATATCTGTCAACGCCGATGTGCAAGACTTGCACCACTCTTTGGCAGAAAAAAAAATTCATATCGGAAAAAATTTTACTAAAGGACTCGGGGCGGGAATGGATCCCGAAAAAGGACACAGAGCCGCAGAAGAAACAAAGGAAGAACTTACAGAGGCTATAGCCGGAGCTGACATGATTTTCATTGCCTGCGGCATGGGTGGTGGTACAGGTACGGGGGCATCTCCAGTGATTGCTAAGATTGCACGTGAGCAAGACATTCTCACTATTGGTGTGGTGACAAAACCATTCTTCTTTGAAGGCCGTGAGAGAATGCGTATTGCCGAAGAAGGACTTGCAGAACTAGAGAAAGAAGTAGATGCAATGATCGTGATTCCCAACGACAGAATTCTAGCAACAGCGGATAAAAAAACTTCTGTGAAAGATGCTTTTGCGATGTGTAACGAGGTTTTAAAAAATGCTGTAGAGGGAATTTCTTCACTGATCACAACTCCTGGCACTTATGGGAATATAGATTTTGCTGATATACGTACGATTCTAGCAAATTCTGGCACCGCGCTTATGGGAGTAGGAATATGTGAAGGCGACAACGCTGCTGCAAATGCAGCTTCAATGGCCATTAATTCCCCCCTGTTAGACATTTCTATAAATGGTGCGAAGGGGGTTTTATTCTCTATCTCTGGGAACGCAGACCTTCCTATGTGGGATGTGCAAGAAGCAGCAAAAATAATTACTGAAAGTATAGACAAAGATGCAAAAATTATATATGGCACAACTATAAACGATGATTTAAAAGATGGTGAAGTGAAAGTGACGGTTATAGCTACAGGCTTCCCTAGTAGTAATAAAAGTGGAACTGGTTTTGATAGAAGAGGTGACTTTGGGACCATTTCCAACAAATCATCGCAACCAGTTCAGACTACTCACGTAGCAACAAATGTCAAGCCAGCATCTATCAAAAATTTTTTTGGGACAAAAACTAAACAGGAAGACCCAGAGGAGGAAGTAGAGGAAAAACAAGTTGTGGTTATAAGCAATGAAGATGAGGAGGTAACCCATAGTGTAAAGCTAAATAAAAATCCTAAGAAAGACCCCGAAATAGTCGCTGAAATAGACGACTCCGATGATTGGTCTTCGGTTCCAGCTTTCATTAGACGAAATAGATAATTTCTTATATACTCTTTTTCTATGGAAAAAAAAATAAGTAAAATTTATGATCTAATAATTATTGGCGGTGGCCCGTCGGGTGCAGCAGCAGGAGTATATGCTGGTAGAAAAAAAATAAATACTTTAATAATAAAAAAAGAATGGGGTGGACAAAGTGTTGTTTCTCCTGACATCCACAACTGGATAGGTACAAAAAGCATTACTGGTGAAAAATTGGCGAGTGACTTGAAAGAACACGTCGAAAATTTTGCGAGTGAACTTCTAAAAATTGAAAATGAGGAGGTAGTTAGTCTAGGAAAAGTAGAAAACACTTTCGTAGTAAAAACTAAATCTGGTAAAACTTTTAGCTCAAAAACCATTCTGGTAACTACAGGCTCAAATAGAAAAACTTTAGATATTCCTGGTGCAAAAGAGCTTGAGCATAAAGGTCTAACCTACTGCGCCTCTTGTGATGGTCTATTCTTTGCGGGACTAGAAGTAGTAGTGGTCGGAGCAGGTAATTCTGCTTTTGAGTCTGCACTACAGCTTCTAGCTTATTGCAAAAGTGTAACCGTAATCATCCGAGGGAACGAGCAACAGATTAAAGCTGACCCAAGCACAGTTGAAGCAGTAAAAAAAGATCCAAAAACTAGGCTGCTCTTTAATACTGAAAGTTTAGAAGTTTTAGGTGATGAAAAAGTCACAGGACTTAAAATAAAAAATAATTTAACAAATATAGAAGAAGTATTAGATGTGCAAGGAATATTTGTGGAAATAGGTCAAATTTCCAATACTTACTTTGTAAAAGAAGCTGTCAAAATAGACAAGAATGGCAAAATAGAAATAGACCCATGGACTCAGAAAACAACTACAGCAGGGGTTTGGGCAGCGGGAGATTGTACGAACATTCGTTATCACCAAAACAACATAGCTGCTGGTGACGGAGTAAAAGCTTTGGAAGATATTTACCAATATATAAAATCAAACTAAGTTATGAGAGAATCAATAAAAAAATCCAGTGGCCCAGAATCACAAATTTTGTATTCAAAAGAACTAAAAGGTAAAATTATAAGACTGTATAATAATGGTCTCTCATACCCTGAGATTTTGAAGTTTATTAGCCCAGATAACCCTAGGATCAAAACACTTGGTCAGATTGCTGGATTAATTTCTCGTGCAAGGAAAGAAAATGAAATAACTCGTCCGCTGAATATAGAACACCAATCTGCGAGGTTAGGTAGAAAAGATCCTCCAGAGCTTAATGACAGGGTTAAAACTTACAGACAAGGTAAAAAGACTAGAATCAAAGGTCCAATTACAGGGATTGACAAATTTATTCCAGATAATAGTTCTAAAGTTCCTATAGGAAGACAATATGATAATTGGCTAAGTGCTTTAAAAAAATAGTAGTTCGTACGATAAAAATGGGAGCGACGAGTTTTTAGAGTTTATCTCTGCATCGATAATTTTTGCTAGCATTCCAGAATTTATTTTTGGGGTTTTGTGGGTCTTAAACTCGTTTAAAAATTCTAAAATATGTTCTCCAAATTCTTGCTTTATTTCTTCTTCTTTTATTAACCCATGTCGAAAAAGTAAAAGAATTCTAGCATAATAAGTAAGTTCTTTCGCAAATAAAATATTATCTACTCTTTGTTTTTCCAAATTTTTCAAAACTTCTACACCCGTTTGTGTATCACTTATACCATCTAAACTTTTTAAGTATAGAAATATGGCTGACGTAGCCGGAATACCAAGAATTTTAGAAACAAACTCTTCTGTAAATATTTGCTCTACTTTAAGTATTCCCTTATCCTCAGTAAAACTTAAGACTTTTTGTAAATTGGAAAGTGAATCTCGATAAGAACCATCGCCACTTAGTGCTATCAAATTCATTGCTTCCCTTTCCACTTTTACACTTTCTTTTTCACAAACAGTTTTTATGAACCTCTGCAAAGTTTCTAGATTTGGCGACTTCAAACTAAATTTTATACAACGACTTAAAATAGTATCCGGTAGTTTTTCGGGGTCTGTAGTGCACAAAACAAATATCACATGCGCTGGAGGTTCTTCTAAAGTTTTTAAAAATGCGTTGCTCGCAGCTTTGGAAAACATGTGTACTTCGTCTAAAATATACATTTTATATTTTGAACTGTACGGCAAAGTATTTACAGACTCGGTCAAGCTTCTAACTTCGTCTACGCCATTGTTGCTGGCAGCGTCGAGTTCGATAATATCATCGACGGCAATATTTAGTGCTTTTGCAAAAGCTCTCGCCGTTGTAGTTTTCCCTGTTCCCCGCCCTCCACAAAAAAGGTAGGCGTGCGCAGGGTTGTCGTTTTTAACAACCCGTTCCAAAACCCCAACAAGTTCTTCTTGCCCAACAATTTCTCCTAAAGTCTGCGGCCTGTATTTTAAATATAATGTCTTTTGGTTCATAGCTACATTTTACCACGAAAATAAACTTTTAAATCTCCTCCAAAAAAGCCAGTTTTTGACTATTTTTTCTATTTCACCTGCGTTTTTTGCATCCATCATTTTCATTCGTAATTCTTTTGCACCAGGAAAACCATTTACATAAGCCTTGAAATGTTTCTTCATAATAGCAAAACTTTTGAAAGAAATTTCTTTTTCAAACTGTTTGGTGTGTTCGACGCAAGTTTCTAAAATTTTTCTAATACTCAAATTTTCTTTTTTAACTTCTCTTGAAAATAGCCAGGGGTTTCCGAAAATTCCTCGCCCTATCATTATTCCATCACAACCACTTTGTTTCCATTTTTCTATCCCGTTCGCACAATCTTTTACATCCCCGTTTAAAATTGTTATAGGCCCACCATTCTCTATCATACCAAAATTTTCTCGTATCCAGTTTACAA